>CAYMFP010000004.1:7387-35828 GCA_964389385.1 uncultured Phycisphaeraceae bacterium
CCGAATGCCGGATGCCGGGCCCGCCGTGGCCGGTTGCCGGCTTCCTCCCCGGCACGCTCGTTGCGGATCGAACCCCATGTTCATCGGTGATTTGGCGACTGCGGGGGCGCTGCCGGCGCTCGAGGCCGCGATGCGGTTCGCGGGGCAGCGGCAGAAGCTGATCGCGAGCAACATCGCGAACTTCGACACGCCGAACCACCGGTCCGTGGACGTGGATCCGCGGCGTTTCCAGGCGGCGCTGGCCGAGGCGGTGGCGGAGCGGCGGGGCGGGAACGGGGGGACGCACGGGGCGCTGCCGCTGCGGGAGACCGGCGAGGTCCGCCTGGACGGGCGGGGGAACCTGGTGCTGACGCCGGGCACGACGTCGGGTTCGGTGCTGGCGCACGACCGGAACAACCGGGACCTCGAGCGGACGATGCAGGCGATGGTGGAGAACGCGGCGCAGTTCCGCGTCGCGGCGGACTTCATGCGTCAGCGGATGGGGCTGCTGAAATCGGCGATCCGGGAGCAGGCCTAGGCGGAAGGGCCGGAGCATTGGAGCGCCAGATCTCTAAGTGAGGATGGGGAGACGGAGGGCGGGCATGTACGGGTTGCTGGACATTTCGACGAGCGGGATGGTGGCGCAGCGGACGCGGATGGAGACGATCTCCGCGAACATCGCCAACGCGAACACGATCCTGGACAGCGAGGGGCGGGTGAACCCGTTCCGGCGCCGCATCGCGCACTTCGCGGCCGGGAGCCCGGGGTCGGGGACGGAGACGGGGCGCGCGCTCGGGGTGCACGTGGCGGAGATCGAGGCGGACGAGAACGCGGTGCGGAAGCGCTGGATGCCCGGGAGCCCGTACGCGGACGCGGACGGGTACGTGCCGTTCCCGGACATCGACCCGCTGAAGGAGCAGGTCAACGCGATGGAGGCGGCGCGCTCGTACGAGGCGAACGTGGCCGCGGCGGAGACGACGAAGACGATGCTGGCACAGGCTTTGCGGTTGCTGGCGTAGCGTTCCGGGGCGGGATAGGGTGGGCGTAGTTTGTGCGCACGCGGAGCGTGCGTGAAGGCGACGTGCGTGTGCGGGCTGGTTCCCGGGGCGGAGCGCCGGGGGAGCTTGGAGCGTCGGGATGAGCGATCCAGTCGGTCTGATCAGCGGTGGAGGGGGCGTGCGTCCGGAGCGCCCGGGGGGGATGGGGGCGGCGCGCGGGCCGCAGGGCCCGTCGTTCAAGGACGTGATGGTGAAGACGCTGGACGAGGTGAACACCGCGCAGCGCGAGGCGGACCGGGCGGTGGAGGACCTCGTCACCGGCAAGCGGGACGACGTGGAGGGCGTGATCCTGGCGACGGAGAAGGCCGACACGGCCTTCCGGATGCTGCAGGCGATGCGCAACCGCGTGATGCAGGCGTACGAAGAGGTGAAGCAGGTGCGGACGTAAGGGGGAAGCCGGGAGGCGGCGGGCGGGGAGGCGGAGAGGGCGTCCCGGTCCGGGTGATCGCGAATCGGGATTCGTCGGTCGGGAATCGCGGGACGGGGCGGCGGCGGGGCGTGCCACCGGTTTGTCGCGGGGGCGGACGCCCCCCGGTATCCGCAAACTTTGCACGAGCGGTCCAGAGAACCCTCCCCGGGCGTGCACAAGTTGCAGGCTTGGGGGGGCGCGGCCCGAAATGAGCGATGAGGCCGAGGAATTCTCCTCGCGCCGGAGGCGCCCGGAGGGCGCGTCGCCGCGGCAGGGAGGCCGTAGGGCATGGACAGGCTACGTCTCGTGCTCGCCCGGGTGCGCACGTACCTGGGACAGATGACCGCGACCCAGCGGCTGCTGGTGGGCAGCCTGTGCGTCATCGCGGTGATGGCGCTGTTCCTGGTGAGCCAGTACGCGGGGCGTCCGCAGATGGTTCCGCTCATGCCGGGGATGCCGGCGGACGAGCAGGAGCGGGCGATGTCGGCGCTGGCGACGCTGGACATCGACGCGAGGATGCGCAACGGCGAGGTGGTGGTGACGCGGGCGAGCTACCACCGGGCGTTCGCGGCGCTGGCGCAGCGGGGGGAGCTGCCGCGGGAGAAGACGCAGCTGTTCCGCAACCTGCTGGAGTTCCAGGACTGGAAGCTCGGGCGGGAGGAGAACCGGCAGCAGGCGATCTTCGCGCTGCAGAACGAGCTGGCGGCGTTCATCTCGAAGATGGACGGGGTGCGGGAGGCGCGGGTGGTGATCGACGACCCGCCCCCGGCCGGGCTGGGTCGGGCGGCGCGGGAGCCGACGGCGGTGGTGACGGTGTGGACCCGCGACGGCGGGCCGATGCCGCAGCACCTGGTCGACGCCGCGGCGAACATGGTGACGGGTTCGCGGGCCGGGCTGACGGTGGAGCGGGTGCAGGTGATCGACGCGTCGGCGGGGCACCGGCGGCGGGCCCGCGGCCCGGACGAGGTGCTGCCGTCCACGCGGCTCGAGGCGGCGCAGCGGTTCGAGGCGGAGACCCGGGAGAAGCTGGAGGCGCTGCTGGCGCACATCCCCGGGGCGTACGTGGCGGTGTCGGTGCAGGTGGACGTGGCGCGGCGGGAGATCGAGGAGCTGCTGCACAAGCCGCTGGGGGAGGGGACGGTCTCGCTGCCGGGGCAGGCCTCGGCGCGGGAGAGCCTCACGGTCGGGCAGTCGCGGGCGGCGGAGCCCGGGGCGGGGAGCAACCAGACGGCCGACATCAACTACGCGCCGTCGGGGACGGGGACGCGGGTCGAGACGTCGGACACGGACGACCGGTACGAGAACGCGATCGGGCGCGAGGTGCGGCGGACGACCGACCCGGGCGGGACGGCGACGCTGATGGTCGCGAGCGTGAACATCCCGGAGGGGTACGTCCGGGAGCTGGTGCGCCGGGAGCTGGAGGCGTCCGGGCAGGACGCCGGCGCGGGGGATGCGGGTGGCGGTGGGGCCGGTGGGGCCGGTGGGGCGGGGGTGGCGCGCGAGGCGGTGCTGGCGCGGTTCGCGGAGCTGCGCCCGCAGATCGAGCGGAGCCTGGCGCCGCACCTGAAGGGGCGGACGAGTTCCGGCGACACCGTGGACGGGCAGGTGGTGGTGGAGATGGTGCCCGGGGACTTCACGGTGGTGCACGCCGTGGGCGCGGCGGGGGGCGCGAAGACGTTCGGGGGGGCGGCGGGCGTGCTGGGGATCGGGGGCGAGGCGCTGGACACGCTGGTGCTGAGCGCGCTGGCGCTGACGGCGCTGACGATGATGCTGGTGATGGTCCGCAAGGGCGGGCGTCAGCTCAAGCTGCCCACGGCCGAGGAGCTGGTCGGGATCCCGCCGACGCTGGAGACGAACGAGGAGCTGGTCGGGGAGGCGGACGAGACGGAGGCGGCGATCCCCGGGTTCGAGGTCGACGAGGCGCACCTGCGGGCCTCGAAGACGCTCGAGCAGGTCATCAACATGGTCAAGCAGGACCCGGACGCCGCGACGCGGCTGATCGGGCGCTGGATCCGGATGGAGGACGACTGATCGCCGCGCGGGCGGCGGGTCGAGCGCGATGCCCCGGAGACCGAACGAGAAGCTTCCGACGAACGCGGCCGAGCTGGACGGCGTGACCAAGGCGGCGGTCCTGCTGCTGGCGGTGGGGCAGGAGCGCGCGGCGGAGGTGCTGCGGCGGCTGCCGGCCGAGCAGGTGGAGGAGGTGACGCGCGAGCTGGCGGGGCTCGGGCGCGTGCCGCCGGAGCTGTCGCGCGGGGTGGTGGAGGAGTTCTACGGGATCACGATGGCGTCCGGGGCGATGGAGGAGGGCAACCTCGACTTCGCGCGGGCGATCCTGATGAACTCGATGGACCCGAAGGTCGCCGAGCGGGTGCTGGCGCAGATCCAGACGCAGGTGCAGAAGACGCCGTTCAGCTTCCTGCAGCGGGCGGAATCCGAGAACCTGCTGACGTTCATCCAGGACGAGCACCCGCAGACGATCGCGCTGATCATCTGCCACCTGGCGCACCACAAGGCGGCGGAGATCCTGGTGGGCCTGCCGATGCAGAAGCAGGTGGAGGTGATCAAGCGGATCGCGAACATGGAGCAGACGAACCCGGAGGTGATCCGGGAGGTGGAGCGGGGCCTGGAGAGCCGGCTGAGCAACATGCTGGTGCAGAGCATGGAGAAGGCCGGCGGCGTGCCGACGGTGGCGGAGATCCTGAACCTGGCGGACCGGGCGACGGAGAAATCGATCATGGAGGGCCTCGAGAGCGAGGACCCGGACCTGGTGGAGGAGATCCGCCGCCTGATGTTCGTCTTCGAGGACATCCTGCTCGTCAACGACAAGGGCATCCAGGCGGTGCTCAAGGAGGTCGAGAACGACGAGCTGGCGCTGGCGCTCAAGACGGCGAGCCCGGAGCTGCAGCAGAAGATCTTCAGCAACATGTCCGAGCGCGCCGCGTCGCTCATCAAGGAGGACATGGAGTTCATGGGCCCGGTGCGCGTGAGCGACGTCGAGGCGGCGCAGCAGCGCATCGTGGACATCGTGCGCCGCCTCGAGGAGGCGGGCGAGGTGATGATCACCGGGCGGGGCGGGGACGCGGAGCTGGTGGTGTGATGGGCAGTCGCGGACGCATGCGGCCGGCGGATGAGCGCGGGGCGGGGACGCCCCGGCTCGCCGCGCGCGCGGCGCCGGGCGCCGGGGGGTGTGCGTCGTGGCGATGATCCGCAGGGCGGAGGCCGAGGCGCGTGTCGCCGAGGCGCTGGTGCTCGACCTCGGGGACCTGCACCGGCACGGGGAGCGTCTGCGCGAGCGGGCGCGGGAGGACGCGGGCCAGATCGTCGAGGAGGCCAGGCGCGAGCGCGACCGGATCATCGAGGGGGCGGAGGAGCGGGGCTACCGCGAGGGGTACGAGCGCGGGATGGCCGAGGGGCGCGAGGCCGGGCGGGCCGAGGGGCGCGAGGCGGCGCTGGCGGAGGGCCGCGAGCGTCTGGCGGAGGTGGCCGAGGCGTGGATCACGGCGCTCGGGGAGTTCATCCAGCGGCGGGACGCGCTGCTGGAGGGGGCGCGGGCGGACGCGCTGGAGCTGGCGGCGCTGTTCGCCGAGCGGCTGGCGCGGCGGGCGGTGGAGCTGGACCCGTCGGTGGTCGTGCGGCAGATGGAGGCGGCGGTGGCCGCCTCGGCGCGGTCGACGGCGCTGGTGGTGGCGGTGCACCCGGAGGACGCGGCCCTGGCGGAGGAGGCGTTGCCGGGCGTCGTGGCGCGGCTGCGGGCGGGCGCGCACGCGGAGCTGGTGGAGGACGCGGGGTTGTCGAGGGGCTCGGCGGTGGTGCGCACGCCCGGGGGCGGGGCGGTGGACGCATCGATCGACGCGCAGGTGGAGCGGATGGTCCGGGCGCTGCTCCCCGGGCGCGAGCCGCGCGGGGGGAGCGGGCCGGGCGCGGCGCCGGCGGCGGAGGGGGGCGGCTCCGCCCCGCCCGGCGGGGGTGAGGCTTGAGCGCCTTCGCGGCCGAACTCGAGACGCTCCGGCGGACGGAGCCGCTGCGCGTGAGCGGGCGCGTCTCGGCCCTGCGCGGGCTGACGGTGCTGGTGGACGAGCTTGCGGCGCCGGTGGGGTCGCTGGTGAGCGTCGGGCGTCGGGGCGTCGGGGGCGCGGCGGACGAGGAAGCGGTGCCGGGGGAGGTGGTGGGGTTCAGCGGCGGGCAGGCGGTGGTGATGACGCTGGGGACGACGTCGGGCATCCGCGCTGGGGACGAGGTCGTGGCGGAGGAGCCCTCGCCGACGGCGCGGGTGGGCCTCGGGCTGCTGGGGCGGGTGGTGGACGCGCTCGGGCGCCCGATCGACGGGCGGGCGCACCCGGCGGGGCTGGAGCCGCGCCCGCTCGATCCGCCGCCGCTGGGGGCGCTGGCGCGGCGGCGGGTGACGGAGCCGCTGCGGACCGGCGTGCGGGCGATCGACCTGATGACGCCGATGGGGCGCGGGCAGCGTCTGGGGATCTTCGCCGGCCCGGGCGTGGGCAAGAGCACGCTGATGGGGCAGATCGCCCGCGGGACGGACGCGGACGTGAGCGTGATCGCCCTGATCGGCGAGCGCGGCCGCGAGGTGAAGGACTTCATCGAGGAGTCGCTCGGCGAGGAGGGGCTGGCGCGGAGCGTGGTGGTGGTGGCGACGGGGGACGAGCCGCCGCTGCTGCGCCTGCGGGCGGCGCGGTACGCGTGCGCCGCGGCCGAGTTCTTCCGCGACCTGGGGCTGTCGGTGCTGCTGATGATGGACTCGGCGACGCGGTTCGCGCACGCGCAGCGGCAGGTCGGGCTGAGCGTGGGGGAGCCGCCGGCGACGAAGGGGTACACGCCGAGCGTGTTCACGCAGCTCGCGCTGCTGCTGGAGCGCGCGGGGGCCGTGGAGGGGGACGGGCGGGGCGGATCGATCACCGGGCTCTACACCGTGCTGGTCGAGGGCGACGACATGACGGAGCCCGTGGCGGACGCGGCGCGGGGCATCCTCGACGGGCACCTGGTGCTCTCGCGGAAGATCGCGCAGCGGGCGCACTTCCCGGCGATCGACGTGCTGGACAGCGTGTCGCGCGTGCAGGACGCGGTCTCGGACGCGGAGCACGCGCAGGCGCGGCGGGCGGTGGTGCGGCTGCTGGCGCGGTACCGCGAGGTGGAGGAGCTGGTGCGGATCGGGGCGTACGCGCGGGGGAGCGACCCGGAGACGGACGCGGCGATCGAGCTGATCGAGGCGGCCGAGGGGCTGCTCCGGCAGCGGACCGACGAGCGGACGGAGTTCGCCGAGGCGCGGGGGCGGCTGGTGGCGCTGGCGCAGCAGGCCGGGGAGACGGTCGAGCGGCTGCGGGCGCAGCGCGGCGCGCCCGCGAAGGGCGGGAGGTAAGGCGTGGCGCGGTTCCGGTTCCCGTTGGAGGCGGTGCTCGAGCAGCGGCGGCGGGCCGAGCAGGAGGCGGCGCGCGAGGTGGCGGAGCTGGAGCGCGAGCGCGTCGGCGTTGAGGAGCAGATCGAGTCGGTGCGGGCCTCGGTGGAGCGGGAGCGGGACGACCTCCGGGCGGTGCTGCGTGCGGAGCGCGAGGGCGAGGGGGGCGCGCTGGTGGACCTGCGGGCCGCGCGGGCCGGGGCGTACGCCTCGCTGCACGCCGTGACGCGCGCGGAGAACCTGGTGCGGAAGCTCGCGGGCGTGCACGAGCGGCTGGACCGCTCGCGGCTGCGGCTGCTCGAGGCGACGACGCGCCGCCGGGCGGTGGAGCTGCTGCGCGAGCGGGCGCTCGAGGAGTGGCGGCGGGCGGAGGACAAGCGCGAGCAGGCGGCCGTGGACGATCTGGTGACGGGGAAGGCCGCGCGGCGGGGGGGTTGGGGCGGGGCATGGCGCGCGGGTGAGGGGGCGTCCGGAGCGGAGGACCTGGCATGCTGAGGGCGGCCTGGACGGCGATCGCGGTGCTGGCGGTGGCGCACCTCCTGGCGCTCGGCGGCTTCGTCGGGTGGCTGGCGGCGACGGACCGGCTGAGCGCGGAGCGCGTCGAGGCGGTGCGGCGGCTGTTCGTCGAGACCGTCCCGGAGGAGCAGGCGCGGCTGGCGCGGGAGGAGCGGGAGCGGGCGTCCGCGGAACTCGCGGCCGCCCACGAGCGGCTGCCGCAGGGCCCGCCGCTGACGGGCGAGCAGACGCTGGGCGTGCGGCTCGCGGTCAGCGAGATGGACCGCCAGCGTCTGGCGCGGATGGAGCGCGAGAAGCGGGACATCCAGGAGTCGATCGACCGGCGCATGGCGGAGCTGCAGGCCGCGCGGGAGCAGCTCGAGCGCGAGCGGCGCAGCTTCGACGCGCTGCGGAACAACCTCCGGCAGATCGAGGGGGACGAGCAGTTCCGCAAGAGCCTGGCGGTGCTGGAGACGGTCAAGGCCGAGGACGCGAAGGCGATGCTCTCGGAGCTGCTCGTGCAGGGGGAGACGGACAAGGTCGTCGCCTTCCTGAACGCGATGCAGGAGCGGACGCGGGCGAAGGTGATGGCGGAGTTCGTCGACGCGGGGGAGACGCGGGTGGCAGCGGACTTGCTGGAGCGACTCAGGACGTTCGGGCTCGCGGGCCCGGAGTCCTGAGGGCTCTGGCGGCATGACGCAGGCGATCGACGGGATCTCGGGCATCCAGGCGACGGTCGGGAAGCGGGGCCGCGAGGCTTCCGCGGAGGACGCCGCGCGCGGCGCCGCGGGCGTGCCCGTTCCGGCCGCGGGCTTCGACGCGGCGTTGCTTGCGCTGCTGGAGCCGAAGCCTGCGCCGGCCGCGGCAAAGCCTGCGCAGGGTCCGCGGCCGGATGAGGAGCCCGTCTTTGAGAGCGGCGCGGCCGAGCAGGCGTCGCGGGCGCTGACCCATGCCGCCCGGGTGGAGTTGGACGATCGTGCGGCCGCGGAACTGCGGACGCGTTCCGAGCGGGCCGCGACGGAGAAGGCCGCGGAGGCGGCGGACGAAGAGCCGGCGTTCGAGAGCGAGCCCCGGCCGGCGGTGCGCGAGCGTGCGGCCGCGGAGCCGCGGCGCTCGGCCGAGGAAGCGCCGCGGGGTCTGGCCGGGGCGACGCGCACCCGGGGCGAGCCCGCGGCGCCGGCGGGTCCGGGCGTGCAGACCCCTGAGGGGCCGGCAGCGCCGCGCGGCGGAGAGGGCGGCGGCGGCGCGCAGCCGGAGGCTCGGCAGGCATCGCCCGGCGTGGTTGCGGGGGCGGCGCGTCCGGCGTCGCCCGCCGCGGCGACCGGCGCTGGTGCGGGCACGGGCGGGGCGCGGGTGCAGGCGGTGGGCGAGGCTTCTGGAGCGGGCGGCGGGCGGCGCGAGCCGGGGGCGGTGCTGCGCGCCCTGGTGGACCGCGGGGCCGTGCAGCGGGCGTCGATCGACGCGAAATCTGCGCCGTCGGCGCGGCCGCTGCGGGCGGCGTGGCAGGCCGTGGAGCCGCAGGTGGTCAACGGGCTGGCCCGCGTGCTGAGCCGGGGAGAGGGGGAGATGACGCTGCGTCTGAGCCCCGAGCACCTCGGACGGCTGGAGATCCGCGTGCGCGTGCGGCAGGGGGAGGTCGGGGCGCAGGTGCTGCCGGAGAACGAGCGGGCACACGCGTTGCTGACCGAGAACCTGCACACCCTGCGTTCGGCGCTGGAGGCGCGGGGCCTGGAGGTGCAGCGGCTCGAGGTCTTGCGGCCGCAGGAAGCGAGCCCGCAGGGCGACCCCGGGCAGAACGCCGACGGGCAGGGAGGTCCGGGCCCGGACAGTGGTTCGGGCGGCGCGGAAGGGAATCCGCACGGCGACGAACGGGGACGGGAGGGGACGGCGCGGAGCGCCCGATTCGGAGCGGCGGAGGCCGCGGACGGAGGAGAAGGAGCGGGGGGGGCGGGTGGGAGTGGGTTCGGCTGGGACGGCGCGGCAGGGACGCCCGCCCGACCGGCGGTTTCGGAGCTGGGCGGCTGGGTGCGCGTCGACGCGGTGGCGTGACGCGGCGCCAGGACCAGGAGGCCTCGGATGAGCGCTGTGGACGGACTCGGTGGGCTGACGTCGGCGTCGAACACGCAGAAGGCGGCGCCGGACGCGTTCAGCGGGCTGACGAGCGCGGAGTTCGTCGAGATCATGTTCGCCGAGCTGACGAACCAGGACCCGTTCGAGCCGAGCGACTCGCAGGCCGTGCTGGACCAGCTCAACAGCCTGCGGTCGATCCAGACGGACGTCGAGATGATGGACCGTCTGGGGAACCTCGTGAAGCAGAACGAGTTCGCCTCGGCGGCGACGATGATCGGGGCGATCGTCGGCGGGGTGAGCGTGGACAACCGGCGGGTGGTGGGTTTCGTGGATTCGGTGGTGCAGACGAGCGACGGGCCGCTGCTGCGCCTGGACGACGGCTCGCTGGTGCAGCTCTCGAAGGTGGACGAGGTGGCCTCGCCGGTCATCCTGGAGCCTCCGGGCGCTCCTCCGGGCGGTGACGACACCGACGGGGGAGACGACAAGCAAGGCGACGACACCGGCGGTGACGGCGGGAGCGGGGCCGACGATCCGCCGGAGGACACGCTGCCTCCGTCCGGACCGGGGGACAACCTGTGAGCGCCTCCGAAGCGGCCGGGCTGCTGAAGCGGCTCGGGAGCATCTCCGCGGGGGCGGCGTCCGGCGTGCGGCTGCCGCCGCGCGTGGGGACGCCCGGGTTCGCCGAGCTGCTGTCGCAGGCGCGCGGGGGCTCGCCGCCGTCGGGCGGGCCGGTGGAGGTCGATGCTTCGGCCGAGCTGGCCACGCCCCTGAGCGAGGAGCAGCTGGGGCGCATCGCGGAGGCCGTGGACCGGGCCGAGGCGGCCGGGGCCTCGCGGGCGCTGGTGCTCGTGGACGGCCGGGCGCTGCGCGTGGACGTGCTGACGCGGCGCGTGGTGGAAGAGGTGGACCTGTCGGGCGGAGCGCCGGCGGTGGACGTCGACGCGGTGGTGGAGGCGGCGGGCGGGGAGGAGCCGGAGACGCTTGGCCCGCCGCGTGCGGCGGCGCCCGCGTTCCTGGACGGGGTGTTCGGTTCGGACGCAGAGGAAGCGCGCTAGTCGCGTTCGGGAGGCACTGGAGCCATGGCATCGACCACCGCGCTGTTCACGGGTCTGAGCGGGCTGAACGCGCACGCGCGCCGGCTGGACGTGATCGGCAACAACATCGCGAACGTGAACACGACGGCCTTCAAGGGGTCGCGAGCCGTCTTCCAGACGATGTTCAGCCGGACGATGCGCCCCGGGAGCGAGCCGGGGGACACGACGGGCGGCGCGGACCCGGCGCAGGTCGGGCTGGGCGTGCGCGTCGGGGCGATCCAGAAGGACATGAGCTGGGGGACGATCAACCCCACCGGCGATCCGCGCGACCTGGCGATCGACGGCAACGGGTTCTTCATCCTCCGGGAGGGAGGGAGGACCAGCTACACGCGGGACGGCGCGTTCCGGCTCGACGGGGAGAACTTCCTCACGGCCCCGACGGGCGCTCGCCTGCAGGGGTATCCGGTGGACGCGAGCTACAACGTGCTCCAGGGGGCGCTCAGCGACCTGAGCGTGCCGCTCGGGCGGCTGACCCTGGCGGAGCCGACGGAGAACGTCACCGTCTCGGGCAACCTGAACGCGTCGGGGCTTCTGCCGGGGCAGGGGAGCTTCCTGACGCTCGGCGGCACGGCCGGGGGCGGGCTGACGCTCGTCGGCGGGGGCGTGCCGACGCCGGCGACGCCGCTGACGGCGATCGCGGACCCCGAGGACGCGAACGTCCCGCCGGCGGTCCCGCTCTTCGCGCCCGGGCAGCGGCTGGAGCTGAGCGGGGCGTCGAAGGGGCAGAAGGACCTGCCGGAGGCGGCGCTGGACATCACCGCCGCGACGACGGTGCAGGACGTGCTGGCGTGGCTGGAGGGAGCGCTCGGGATCCACGCGACGGGGCCGAACCCGGACGGGCGGACGCCCGGCGTGGCGCTGAACCCGGCGACGGGGGCCATCGAGATCACGGGCAACACCGGGACGAAGAACGCGCTGGCGATCGCGGCGGCGAACCTGCAGCTCAAGAACGCGGACGGGACGCTCGAGCGGCTGCCGCTGATCCCCGAGGTGCAGGCGACGGCCGACGGCGAGAGCGTGCGGACGACCCTCACGGTGTACGACTCGCTCGGGACGCCGCTGAACGTCGACGTCACGCTGACCCTGGAGGGGAAGGACGTCGGGGGGACGGTGTGGCGGTACTACGTCGAGTCGGCCGCCGACACCGACCTGAGCGGGGCGCTGGCGACCGGCACGCTGCGGTTCGACACGAACGGGCAGATCCTGAACGCGGAGCCGGTGGCGGTGACGCTCGACCGGGCGGGCTCGGGCGCGGCCTCGCCGCTGGTCTTCAACCTGTCCTTCGCGGGCCCGGAGGGGCGGACGTCGGCGCTGACGGACGCGACATCGGCGCTGAAGACCGCGTTCCGCGACGGGCTGAGCTTCGGCACGCTGCAGTCGTTCTCCGTGGCGGCGGACGGGAAGATCCAGGGCTCCTTCGACAACGGGGCGATCCGCACGCTCGGGCAGGTGGCGCTGGCGACGTTCACGAACCCCGGGGGGCTCCTGGAGGACGGGGCGAACGGGTGGGTGGTGGGCCCGAACGCGGGGCAGCTGGCGATCGGCGTGCCGGACGAGATGGGGGCCGGCGCCGTGATCGGGGGAGCGCTCGAGCTGAGCAACGTCGACCTCGGGCGCGAGTTCATCGACCTGATCATGACGCAGACGGGGTATTCGGCCTCGACGCGGGTTATCCGCGCCACGGACGAACTGATGCAGCAGCTGCTGGTGCTCGGGCGCTGAGCCGCGGCGGGCAGGAGGCGGACATGATCACGGTGACGCGGCTGAACGGGACCCGGTTCGTGGTGAACGCGGAGCAGATCCGGACGGTGGAGGAGAATCCGGACACGACCATCCGGCTGATGAACGGCGAGCACGTGATCGTGAAGGAGCCGATGGCCGAGGTGGTGCGGCTGACGATCGAGTACGGGCGCTTGTTGCGGAAATTGGTGCCGCCGTCCTGAGGGGGAGCCGGCGGCTCTGGATGGGTGAACGGCCGCACGGACCCGCGACCGCCGGCGCTCGATGCAGGGCGGCGGGAACCCCGCTCCGGCGTGCCCGGCGCGTCCGAGAACGGCGGGGCCGGCGCGGGAGTTGGGCGACCCTGCGGGCCGGGGTGAAGTGCGGGGGTTCCCGGACCGATGACGCCCCGGGCTGCGACACCGCGGGCGGGCATGGGCTGCGCCGGCGGAGGCCGGGAGCGACGCCGTGGACATCGGGACGATTATCGGGGCCATCATCGGGATCGTGGCCATCACGGCGGGCATCGTGCTCGGCGGCGGCTCGGTCGATTCCCTGATCGATATCCCCTCGGTGCTGATCGTGCTCCTGGGGACGGTGGGGGCGGTGGCGATGTCGTTCCCGCTGGGCAGCCTGCTCTCGGCCCACAAGGTGGTCATGAAGGGGTTCTTCGCCAAGCCGGCGGACCCGGCGGTGGTGATCCGGGACCTGGTGCGGTACGCGGAGGTGGCGCGGCGGGAGGGGATCCTGAGCCTGGAGAACCTGGTCCCGGAGATGAAGGACCCGTTCATCGTGCGCGGCGTGAAGATGGCCGTGGACGGGACGGACCCGGAGCTGATCCGGACGATCATGGACACCGAGCTGGAGGCGCTGATGGAGCGTCACCACCGGGGCAAGTACATCCTGGACGCAATGGGGCGGTACGCGCCGGCGTTCGGGATGATCGGGACGCTGCTCGGCCTGATCTTCATGCTCAAGAACATGGACGACCCGTCGAAGATCGGGCCGGGCATGGCGGTCGCGCTGATCACGACGCTGTACGGCGCGATGATCGCGAACATGTTCACGGGCCCGCTGGCGGACAAGCTGGCGCAGCGCGACGCGGAGGAGGTGCTGATCAAGACGATCATCATCGCCGGCGTGATGGCGATCCAGAGCGGGGACAACCCGCGCGTGGTGGAGAGCAAGCTGGTGACGTTCCTGCCGCCGGCGGAGCGCGACAAGATGATGGCCGAGCAGGAGAACGCGAGGGCCGCGTAGCGCGGCGGGAGCCGGGAGCCGGGAACCGGCAACCGGAGGAGGCGGCGCCTCGGTTCGCTGGCGGAGGATCCGAGTTGGGTGCGTCGATCAGGAGCTACCGGGACCTCGACGCGTGGCGGCAGGCGTACGCGCTGAGCCTGCTCGTGTACCGGGAAACGGCGGCGTTTCCGGAGGGAGAGCGTTTCGGGCTCGTGAGCCAGATGCGTCGGGGAGCGGTGGCGGTGCCGAGCAATATCGCCGAGGGATATGGGCGAGGCAGCCGTCCGGACTATGTCCGATTCCTGCGGATCACGCGCGGCGCGTTGTACGAACTCGACACCCAGGCCCGTCTTGCCGCGGATCTGGGATTTCTGGGGAAGGAAGCGGGGGAGAGTTTGCTGAACCAGGTCGATCGCGTCGCCGGGCTGGTCGGTGGTCTGCTGCGGAGCCTTGCCTGATCGGAGGAAGCGCGTCTCTTCGGTTGCCGGATGCCGGCCCCCGGTTCCCGGACCCACGCCATGGCGAAGAAGAAGGAACATCAAGCCCCCGGCGTCCCCGAGTGGGTGCTGACGTACGGCGACCTCATGTCGCTGCTGCTGTGCTTCTTCATCCTGCTGGCGGCGTTCAGCGAGCTCAAGCAGCCGCGGGAGTACCGGGAGGCGCTCGAGGCGATCAAGGAGGCCCTCGGCTTCGAGGGCGGGCTCGGCATCGCCATCATCCGCGAGAGGCTGAGCAACACGACGGTCATGGACCGTCCGGAGCGGGCCCAGCGGGACGGGCAGCTCAAGAACACGGACGTGCAGAACGAGGACAACACGTCCGGGCGGCACCCGCGGGTCTCCGTGGTCCACGACGCGGAGCGGGCGGCGATCGGCGGCTCGATCCAGTTCGACGTGGGGACGGCCGAGCTGAGCGAGGCGGCGAAGGCGCAGCTCAGGTCCGTCGCCGCTCACATCCGGGGACGCCGGTTCGTGGTGGCGGTCGTCGGGCACGCCTACGGGCGGGACGACAAGGGCATGAGCGGGCTCGACCTGCACCGCCTCGGCTTCGAGCGGGCCATGGCGGCCGTGGACTTCCTGGTCCGGGAATGCGACGTCGACCCGCGGGTGCTGCGGCCTGAATCGGCGGCGCAGCACGAACCGGTGGCGGTCGGCGGGGTGGCGACGGCCGCGGCTGGCGACGCGGGCGGAAATCGCCGAGTTCAGCTGTACGAGACCGGTCGGACGATCGATCAGGTCCATCCGGACCCGGACTACTCGGGTCTGGGCGATTGAGGAGCGGGCCAGACGGCCCGGGGACACGGTCCATGTCTGATGCGGCCCAGGGTCAGCAGGGCGGTGGCGGCGGCAAGGTGCCGGTGAAGGTCGCGGCGATCGTCGCGGGCGTGATGCTGCTCGAGGGCGTCGCCGTCTTCGCCGGGGTGAAGCTGATGATGGGTCCCCAGACGGCCGCGGCCGGGCTCGAGGGCCTGGAGCAGGCCGCGCAGGAGCAGACGCACGAGGTCCCGCTCGTTCACGAGCAATACCAGAACATCCGCGGGGGCCGCCCGTGGCGGTGGGAGGTCGAGGTGCTGCTCCAGGTGCAGCAGCGGAACCTCGATCGGGTGAACGTGGTGATCGAGCAGCGGGACGCGGAGATCCGGGAGGGGATCGGGCAGATCTTCCGTGCCGCGCAGTCGCGGCACCTGGAGGAGCCGGAGCTGGCGACCCTCCGCCGGCAGCTGACCGCGTACCTGAACGAGGTGTTCGGCGTGGACGGAGAGGGCAACCCGCGGATCTCGCGGGTGCTCATCCCGACCTGCAAGGGCGCCCCCGGCGACTTCTGATCCGTCCGGACGGCGGGGGGCCCCGGGTCGCGCAGGGCTCCGACGCCGGACTCCGGCGTCGAGAACGCAGGTTCTGCGCGAGCCCGTGGCGTGGCGGTCGGGGAGACGGCGCAGATTCGGCAAAGTTGTTGCAACTGCGCCGAAGTGGCCGATCGCCCCAGCGGGTTATCCCGGCGGACGCGGGTCCGCGCGTCCCCGGCGGAGCTCGGCATGGACGGCGACGAGAGCAATGTGACGGGCGGGGAAGCGGAGCGGCACCTGGACGACGCGTCGGGCGCGGCGGAGGAACTCTCCGGCGCGGCCGAGGCGGGCGGGGCGCTCAGCGACGAGGAGATCGCCGCGCTGATGGCGGCGAGCGAGGCGGTGAAGGAAGTCCGCGAGATCGCGGAATCGGCCAAGGCCGAGGCCCCGGGCGGGCCGCCGGTCGAGGGGGCCGGCGGCAAGCAGCCGACGCAGGCCGAGCTGGACATGCTCGCGGCCGTCCGGGCCGCGGTGGCGCAGGCGAGCGAGCAGGCGGCTCCCCCGCCGGCGACGCCGCCGGGCGGGATGACGCCCGAGGCGATCGACGAGATCGCGCGGGAAGCGCGGGCGGACGCGCCCCGGACCTCCGGGACGGGCGCGGCCGCGGCCGCGGGGTATCAGGCGCAGGCCTTCATGCCCCCCGCCCTCGAGCCGGTGGAGGGTGGCGGCGAGCCGGGCGGGATCGACCTGCTCAGCGACGTCAACCTGAACGTGAAGATCGAGCTCGGGCGCACGCGCATGCTGATCGAGGACGTGCTGCGCCTGGCCGAGGGCGCGGTGGTGGAACTCGACAAGCTCGCCGGCGACCCGGTGGACGTGTACGTGAACGAGCGTCACGTAGCCCGGGGCGAGGTGCTGGTGCTGAACGACAACTTCTGCGTCCGGATCAACGAGATCCTGGACCCGGACGCGGAGCGGGCGGTCTGATCGCCCGGCCGGCCCGGAGCACGGGTCGGGGGATGCGGGCGGGGGCGTGGGAAAGGGTTGGGGGGCAACGGGTTGGGGAAGCGGCATCGGAGATGCCGGCTCGGAGCGTGGAACGCATGTGCAGGCCGTGCGACATCGCGTGGTGGACCCGGGGCGCGCTGGCGGCGTTGGCGCTGGCGGTCGCGGCGGGCCCGGGGATGGCGGCGGCGCCGGCGCTCGAGTCGCGCCCGCTCGGCGTGCCCGCGGCCTCCGCGGACGGCGCGGCGGAGCCCCGAGATCGCGAGGCCGGCGGCTTCGGCGACGCGCTGCGGACGGTGCTGGCCTTGGCGACGGTGCTCGCCGCGATCGGGGGGCTGGCGTACGGCGTGCGCCGGATCGGCGTCGCGAACGGGGGGTTGATGGCGGCGCTCGGCCCGTCGGGGCGGGCCCCGTCCGGGGTGCTCTCGGTGCTGGGGCGCTACCCGGTCGGGCGCGGGCAGACGCTGGTGCTGCTCCGGCTCGAGGGGCGCGTGCTGCTGCTCTGCCAGACCCACGGCGGTCGAGCCGGCGGCGGGATGTCGACGCTCTGCGAGGTGACGGACCCGGAGGAGATCGCGGCCCTGGTGCGCAAGACGGCCCAGGCGGACGAGAACTCGTCCGCGGGGCGGTTCCGGTCCTCGCTGCGGCGGGCCGAGGATCTGTTCCGCGCGGCCGAGCCCGGCGCAGCCCGCGGCCCGGGCATGATGGCGGACTACCCGCCCCCGGTGCGGGTGCGGATGGAATCCGAGGACGCGGACACGGCGGAGGTGCGGGCGTCGCTCCTCGCGGGGCGCGGCGACGGAACGGGCGGGGAGGCGGGCCCGCGCGGAGCCGACGGGCCGCGGGTGGATCCGTCGGAGGCCCTCCGGCGCCGGCTGGAGGCGCTCCGCGGGCGGGCCGCGGGGGGTGCGGCGTGAGGCTCGCGGGCGCGGGGATGATCGTTTCGCTTGCGCTGGCGGCCGCCGCCGCGCCCGCTTCGGCGCAGGCGAGCGGGCCGCCGCGTCCGGACGCGGAGACGGCCGCGCAGGCGGTGCTGGACGCGGACGCGATCGAGGCCGCGCGGGACGCGTCGGTGCTGCTCGAAGCGCCGTCGGGCATCAACCCGATGGAGGCGATCGTGCAGGCCGGGGGGCTGCTCTCGCGCGTGGGCACGGGCGGGGCGGCGCCGGCGGACGCCGGGGGGGGCGGCGGTGCAGGTGGGGTCGGTGGGGCGGGTGGGGAGCGGGGCGGGCTGACCGTCGCGCTCAACATCATGGTGCTGCTGACGGTGATCACGCTGGTCCCGTCGGTGCTGCTGATGTGCACGTGCTTCGTGCGGATCCTGATCGTGCTGAGCCTGCTGCGGCAGGCGATCGGGACGCAGACGCTCCCGCCGGCGCAGGTGATCACGGGCCTGGCGCTGTTCATGACGGTGGCGGTGATGGCGCCGACGGCCGAGCGGGTGTGGGCCGAGGCGGTGGTGCCCTGGCGCGAGGGGGAGGTCGCGAGCTACGACGAGCTGTGGGAGCGGGCCAAGCAGCCGCTGCGCGACTACATGTTCGACCAGATCGAGGCGACGGGGAACTGGTCGAGCGTGTACGCGATGCTGAACTACCGCGGGGTGGACACGTCGGAGCCGTGGAAGCTGACGCGCGCCGACGTGGACATGACGGCCCTGGTGCCGGCGTACATGCTCAGCGAGCTGAAGGTCGGTTTCCTGATGGGCTTCCGGCTCTACCTGCCCTTCCTGGTGATCGACATGGTCATCGCGATCATCCTGATCTCGATGGGCATGATGATGCTCCCGCCGGTGCTCATCAGCCTGCCGTTCAAGCTGCTCCTCTTCGTGCTGGTGGACGGGTGGACGCTCGTGGTGGGCAGCCTCCTCGAGAGCTTCGTGCGGGAGGGGCAGATGGAGCGGCTGAGCGCCCAGCCGGCGGCGGCCGCGGCGACGCTGACGCTGCTGCTCTGCTGCCGGGTGCGGTGGGACCGGACGGCCCCCGGCGGCCCGGGCGGGGAGGCTCGCGATGGTTGACGACACGGCCGTGCAGCTCGTGCGCGATGCGCTCGAGATCACGCTCAAGGTGGCCGCGCCCGTGCTGGTGGCCGGCATGCTCATCGGGCTGCTCATCAGCATCGTGCAGGCGGTGACGAGCATCCAGGACCAGACGCTCCAGGCGGTGCCGAAGATCGCGGCGATGCTGGTGGTGGGGCTGGTGCTGCTGCCGTGGATGGTGATGCGGCTGGTGCAGTTCGCCGCGGACATGTTCGTGCTCTTCTGAGGATCCGCGGCGTGCCGCCCGACCCGACGCCCATCCTGGCCCAGCTCCCCGCGTTCACGCTGGTGTTCGCGCGCGTGACCGGCCTGTTCGTCTTCACGCCGGTCCTGACGTCCGGGGCCGTGCCGGTGCGGTTCAAGGCGCTGCTCGCCGCCTCGTTCGCCGCGGGCGTCTTCGCGTACGCCCCGCCGCAGGCGGCGGTGCCGGCGGGGATCACGACCCCCGAGCTGGCGTGGCTCCTCTTCGGGGAGCTGCTCATCGGGGCCGTGATCGGGATGATCGCGGCGCTGCCGGTGCTGGCCCTGGAGATGGCCGGGGCCGTCATCGGGTACCAGATGGGGCTCTCGATGGCCCAGTCGTACAACCCGGAGATGGGGAGCACCTCCGACGCGGCCGGGCAGCTTCTTTTCTACGTGGCGGTCGCGGCGCTGATCGCGACCGGCGGGCTGGAGCGGAGTTTCCTGCTGCTGTGCGAGACGTTCGCGACGATGCCGCCGGGCGGGCTCTTCCGCGGCGAGGGGGCCGCCGAGCCGGTGGGGCTGCTGCTCGCCGCGGTGCAGGGGGGCTCCGAGCTGGCGCTGCGGGTGGCGCTGCCGGTGGTGGCGATCATCGCGCTGGTGATGGTCGCCGAGGCCTTCGTGATGCGCACGATGCCGCAGGTCAACGTCATGACGATCGCGTTCGGGGCCAAGGCGATCGTCGGCATCGGCATGCTCGTCGCCTGCCTCGCGGCGACGGACGCGGCGACGATGGACGAGCTGCGATCGGTCTTCCGGATGCTCGAGATCTGGGCGGTGCGGGGGTGATCGGGAGGTGATCCGGCGGCGCCGTGCGGGCGCGGGTGAACGGCGGAGGCGTGCTCGGGTATTGACAGTGCGGGAGCCGGCCCCGGAGGGGCCGGGCGAGAGAGCGCAGGAGGCGCGGGAGCGTGGCCGAGGATCTGGGCGACAGGACGGAGGACGCGACGCCGCGGCGGCTCGCCGAGGCGCGGTCGAAGGGCCAGGTGCCGAAGTCGCAGGACCTCACCGCGGTGGTGGGGCTCGCGGTCGCGCTCGGCGCGGTGGTCGTCTTCGGCGGCCCCCTCGCCGGCGGGCTGGCGGAGGTGATGCGGGCCTCCCTCTCCGGCTCCTTCGGCGGCGCGGACGGCGAGTTCCTGCGCCCCGACACGCTCCGGGCCGACGCCGCGGCGATCGCGGGGCGGACGGCCCTGCTCGCGCTGCCCTTCGTCGCGGCGGGCTTCGTCGGCGCGTACGTCGTCGGGCTGCTCCAGGTGGGGTGGATGTTCACGACGGAGCCGCTGCGTCCGAAGCCGGAGAAGCTCGACCCGGTCAAGGGGGTGAAGCGGCTCTTCAACCGGCAGGCGCAGGTGCGCACGCTCGTCTCCGTCCTGAAGCTCGCGGTGGTGGTGGGGCTGACCTGGCAGATCGCCGGGCGGCGGATCGAGGGGCTGGCCGCCCTGCCCGCGCTGCCGCTCGTCGCCGGGCTGGGCGCCCTGGGGCGGGCGTGCCTGGAGCTGGCGCTCGTGCTCTGCACGCTGCTGCTGACCCTGGCGGTCGCGGACTGGTTCTACCAGCGGTGGCAGCACAAGCGGGACCTCCGCATGACCAAGCAGCAGGTCAAGGAGGAACGCCGGGACATGGACGGCGACCCGGAGATCAAGTCGCGCCGGATGCGCCTCGCCCGCGAGATCGCCCGCCAGCGCGTGGCGACGGCCGTGCCCACGGCCGACGTCGTCGTGACCAACCCGACGCACTTCTCGGTCGCCCTGAAGTACGACGCGGAGACGATGCGGGCGCCGACGGTCGTCGCCAAGGGCGCCGACGAACTCGCGCTGCGGATCCGCCAGCTCGCCAAGCTCGCGGACGTGCCGGTCGTCGAGCGTCCGCCGCTCGCCCGCGCGCTGTACCGCGGGTGCGAGGTGGGGGACGAGATCAGCAGCGAGCACTACGAGGCCGTGGCCGAGCTGCTCGCGTACGTGTACCGCCTGGAGGAAGAGGCCGGCCGCGGCCGGCGCCCGCGCCCCGAGCCCCGGAGGGAGCCGATCCCGGCCTGAGCCGGGGGGGAGCGCGGGGACCGCCCCGACGAGTCTGACGAGCCATGGCCGCCGCACTGACCATCCCGCCGTTCCTGCTCAAGCTGCACCACCACCGCGGGCTCATCGTCCCCGTGGGGTTCGTGCTGCTGCTGGTCGTGATCCTGGTGCCGCTCCCGCCGGTGCTGCTCGACCTGCTCATCAGCCTGAACATCTCGCTGGCGGTCGTCGTCCTGCTGACGACGATCTACATGAAGCGCCCGCTGGACTTCAGCGTCTTCCCCTCGCTCCTGCTCGCGACGACGCTGTTCCGGCTCGTGCTCAACATCGCGAGCACGCGGCTCATCCTCACCGCCGACGCGGGCAGCGCCCAGGAGGCGCTCGACGTCGCGGGCAAGGTCATCGCCGCGTTCGGGTCGTTCGTCGCGGGCGGCTCGCTCTTCGTGGGCGTCGTCATCTTCCTGATCGTGATGATCGTGCAGTTCATGGTCGTCACGAAGGGCGCCGGGCGCATCAGCGAGGTCGCGGCCCGGTTCACCCTCGACGCCATGCCCGGCAAGCAGATGGCGATCGACTCCGACCTCTCCGCCGGCATCATCGACGAGAAGGAGGCCCGGCGCCGCCGCGAGGAGATCGCCCGCGAAGCCGACTTCTTCGGGGCGATGGACGGCGCCAGCAAGTTCGTCAAGGGCGACGCGGTCGCCGGCATCATCATCACCGCCATCAACGTCGCCGGCGGGTTCGCCGTCGGCATGATCGAGAAGGGCTGGCCGGCCGGCGAGGTCGCCGAGGTCTTCACGAAGCTGACGATCGGCGACGGGCTGACGAGCCAGATCCCCAGCTTCGTCATCGCGATCGCCAGCGCGCTGATCGTCACCCGGTCCGGCAGCAAGGAGGACCTCGGCGAGGAACTCACCACGCAGCTCGTGAGCCAGCCGCGCGGCATCACGATCACCGCCGGCTTCCTCGTCGTGCTGAGCCTGACGCCGCTGCCCACGATCCCGCTGCTCGCCACCGCGGCCGGGCTCTTCGCCGTCGCCGCGGGCATGCGCCGCGCCACCCGGCGGGAGGGCGAGCAGGCCGCCGCCGGCGCCGAGGCCGAGGCGGCCGCCCTGGGCGGCGCCGAGCCCCCGCCCGTGGAGGACCTGCTCAAGGTCGACGTCCTCGAACTCGAGGTCGGCGCCGGGCTCGTCGCGCTCGTGGACGCCGCGGCCGGGGGCGACCTCCTCGATCGCATCTCCGCCGTCCGCCGCCAGCTCGCGGTCGAACTCGGGCTCGTGATGCCGCCGGTCCGCATCCGCGACAACATGCAGCTCATGCCGAACGAGTACCGCCTGAAGATCCGCGGCGCCCCCGTGGCCCAGGGGGAGTCCCGCGTCGGGCGCCTGCTGGCGATGGACTCCGGCATCGCCTCCGGACGCCTCCAGGGCGAGCAGACCAAGGAACCCGCTTTCGGGCTCGACGCCTGGTGGATCGACCCCGCCCTGCGCGGCCGCGCCGAGGCGCAGAACTTCACCGTGGTCGAGCCGACGGCCGTCATCGCCACCCACCTCACCGAGGTCGTCCGCCGCCACGCCGACGAGCTGCTGACGCGCACCGAGGTGAACAACCTCGTCGAGCAGGTCAAGGCCAAGAGCCCGAAGCTGGTGGAGGAGGCCGTCCCGGCGGTCGTCAAGATCGGCGAGCTCCAGAAGGTGCTCCAGAACCTGCTGCGGGAGCGCGTCCCGATCCGCGACATGGAGACGATCCTCGAGACCCTCGCCGACTGGGGCACCAAGACCAAGGACCTCGACGTGCTCACCGAGTACGTCCGCCACGGGCTGCGGCGCACGATCTGCCAGCTCTACGCGCAGCCGGACGAGACCGGCCGCGACCGGCTCGTCTGCGTCACGCTCGACCCGTCGCTCGAGGACGAGATCGGCGCCTTCATCGACCGGGGCCCGGGCGGCACCGCGATGACGATGCCCGCCCGGCTCCAGGCCCGGTACGCCGACCACATCGTCGCGAACCTCGAGAAGGTCGCCGCCGTCGGGCGGCACCCGGTGGTGATCGCCTCGCCCCAGGTCCGGGCGGTCGTGCGGCAGATGATCGAGCCGCGTTCCCCGCACGCGGCGGTGCTCGGCTACAACGAGGTGGCGGCGGGGGTCGAGGTCGAGTCGCTGGCGCTGGTCCGCCCCCTCGCCGGAACGGACCAAGTTGCCGATCGTCGCGCCGCGATGACGGCGGCCTGAGCCCGAGCGCGGTATTCTTGCGGCCCGCCCCTTCTGCGGGCGCTCCGATCGGAGAGGGGTCACACGTTTCATGCTGGCGACGCCGAGGACATCGGAAGCCGAAACGCGAACCGTCAAGGCCGGGTCGATGGCCGCCGCCCTCGCCGAGGTCAAGCGGTCGCTCGGCCCGGACGCCGTCATCCACCGCACACGCTCCTACCGCCAGGGGGCCCTGCTCGGGCTCGGCGGGCGGCAGGTCGTCGAGATCGTCGCCTCCCGCCCCCCGGCGAACGACCCGCCGAGCCCCGCCCCGGCCCGCCCGGACCCGCTGACGGCCGAGGAGCGCCGGGCCCGGGCGCGGCAGGCCGGCGGCGCCCGCCCGCAGCCGGCCGCACGGCCCGCGGCGGACCCGATGCCGCCCCGTGAGGCGGATGCCCCAGCAAGGAACGGGGTGGCGGCCCTCGCCGTCCCGGTGCGGCTGAATCCGGCCGACGCCGCGGCCGCGTGCGATCTCGAGGCCGAACTCGGGTCCATCAAACGCATGCTCGGGCAGGTTCTGCGCACCGCCGGGAGCGTGGCCGCCCCGCCCCCCGGGCTCCCGGAGCCCCTCCGCGCCGTCCACCGCGGGCTGCTCGAGGTCGAGACGCCGAAGGACGCGGCCGCCGACGCCGTCGACCGCGCCCGCGCCGAACTCACGCCCGCCGAACTCGCCGACCCCGAGATCCTGAAGACGACCCTCGCCCGCGCCCTCGAGCCCCGCTTCCGCACGTCGCGCCCCGCCGTGCGGTCCGCCGCCGACGCGGCCCGGGCCCGACGGGTCGCGCTGGTCGGCCCGACCGGCGTCGGGAAGACGACCACGATCGCCAAGCTCGCCGCGACCGCGGCCCTCCGCCACGGCAAGCGCGTCGGGCTCATCACCTGCGACACCTACCGCATCGCCGCGGTCGAGCAGCTGCGCACCTACGCCACGCTCATCGGGCTGCCGCTCGAGGTCGCCCAGACGCCCGAGGACATGACCGCCGCCGTCGCCGCCCTGGACGGGTGCGACGTCGTCTTCATCGACACCGCCGGCCGCTCCCACCGGGACGGCTGCCGCCTCAGCGAGCTGGGGCTGCTGCTCGGCTCCGCCCGCCCGGACGAGGTGCACCTCGTCCTCTCCGCCGCGACCTCGCCCGGGGGCTGGCGGTCCGCGGCCGAGCGTTTCGCGCCGCTCGGGGCGGACCGCGTCATCCTCTCCAAGCTCGACGAGTGCCCGGCGGTGGGGGCGGTGATCGGCATCGAGGACGCGGCCGGGCTGCCGCTCTCGTATCTCACGGACGGGCAGGACGTCCCGGACCACATCGAACCAGCGAGGGCCGAGCGGTTGGCGCGGCTCGTCGTCGACGCGGCGATCGAGGCCGGGAGCGCGGTTTGAGCGACCAGATCACCTTCGCCCCGCCGCGCGCCGCCGATCAGGCCGAGGGCCTCCGGCGCCTGCTCACCCTGCCGCGCCGCCTCGCCGGGCGCGCCGCCGAGGCCCCCCGTCCCGAGCGGCGGAGCTGCCCGGTGGTCGCGATCGCCAGCGGCAAGGGCGGCGTCGGCAAGACGAGCCTGGCCGTGAACCTCGCCGTCGCCCTCGCCCGCACCCGCCGCGTCACGCTCGTGGACGCCGACCCGGGCCTCGCGAACGCGGACGTGCTCCTCGGCGTCGCCCCGAGGCGGCGGCTGGACGCGGCCCTCTCCGGTTCCGGGTCCCTCGCCGACCTCTCGGTCGAGGCGCCCGGCGGGGTCCGCCTGGTCCCCGGGAGCGTCGGCGTCGCGGAACTCGTCGAGCCGGGCGACGACGCGCGCTCGCGTCTGATCGAGGGCCTCGCCGACCTCGAGGAGGTCAGCGACCTCGTGCTCGTCGACTGCGGCGCCGGGCTCGGGCGCCTGACGATCTCCCTCCTCGCCGCCGCGGACCTCGGCGTCGTCGTTCTCACCCCCGAGCCGACCTCCATCGCCGACGCCTACGCCCTCGTGAAGCTCGTCGTCCGCGGCGGCTACGCCGGGCCCGCCGCCGCGCCCGGGGCCCACGTCCCGCTCGCCCTCGTCGTGAACGAGGCGCGCAGCCGCGGCGAGGGCGACGTCGTCCACGGCCGCGTCCGCGGCGTCGCGCTCTCCAGGCTCGGGTACGAGCCCGAGGCGCTCGGCACCGTCCGGTTCGACCCGGCCGTGGGAGACGCCTGCCGCCGCCGCCGCCCGCTCATGCTCGAGCGCCCGCGCAGCCGCGGCGCCCGGGACATCGCCGCGCTCGCCGAGGCGATCACCCTGCGGGCCGGCGCCTGCTCCCGACCGGCGCCCGAACGCGCCTGAATCTTCGCGCCGATCCGGGCGCCCGCGGCTCAAGTCGCGCCCGCTCCTGCCCGATCCATCCGGCGTCGGTTATTGGGCATCGGATTTGCGGCCCGGCGTGGTCGTGCCGACGGCGCGGGTGAGACCCGTCCTCGGATCCCGCGCCGCGGAGGCTCCCCGTGCAGTCGCCTGCGAAGATCATCGCCGTGTCCCTCGCCCTGACCGGTTTCACGACCGCGCTGGTGGCCGGGCTCGGCGCCGGCAACGCGGGTTCGGAGACCATCGTCCGCGCACTGGTCTGCATGATGGTTTGTCTGGCGGTCGGCCGCTTCGTCGGCTACGCCGGCACGACCGCCGTCGGCGAGATGCTCGATCGCTACCGCGAAGAACACCCCATCCCCGAGATCGATGGCTCTCCCGAGGGCGAACCCTCCGCGGAGGCCGCACCGGCCCCTGAGGCGGCGGGGGTGAACGCTTGAAATCTTCTCCACGGACTCTGCACGGCCCGTCCGCGGCGTTCCAACGTCGTACTGTGGCGGTTCCCGTGATCGCCGGCCACGTTCATGAAAGAACTTGTCGTGGCGCGGCTTCTCCCTCGATGGGAAGGTGCGATTTTCGCGCACTCGACCCGTCAAGTTTCTGTGTTGACGTTTCGCGGAAGCAGGAGCTTCCTGTATACTGGCGGCCGCGGGCACGGACGGCCCGCGCCTCCCAGGGCGGCTGTCATCCAGGCCGCCCCGGACACGCCTGAACTTGGGCCTCGCAGGACCGCCCGTCGGACCAGCCGACCGATGGGCGCGTAACGGTCAAGGAGCGGACCACCATGGCAGCAGCAGTCAAGACCCCGATCGGGCAGAGGGCGGCCGGCGAGTCCGGGCGTCTCGGCGATCGTCGCTCGCCGCGCAACGCGCACCGCGGCTCGAGGCACGTCGCCCGGTTCGCGGAGGGGACCACCAGCTTCCCCGACCTCGAGGCCCGCCCGATCGAGGAGATCTGGACCGAGTTCGCCAAGTCCCGCTCGGAGCGCCTCCGCAACTACCTGATGGAGAAGTTCCTCCCCCTCGTCCGCTACAACGCCGAGCGCATCTACGCCCGCCTCCCCGACGAGGTCGACATCGAGGACCTCATGTCCGCCGGCCTCTTCGGCCTCATGGACGCCATCGAGGCCTTCGACCTCGACCGCAAGGTCAAGTTCGAGACCTACTGCGCCCCGCGCATCCGCGGCGCCATCCTCGACGAGCTCCGCTCCATGGACTGGGTCCCCCGCCTCGTCCGCCACCGCTCCTCCAAGGTCGACCAGGCCCGCCAGGCCATCGAGATGGAGACCGGACGCAAGGCGACCAACGAGGAGATCGCCGCCCGTCTCCAGATCGACCCCGAGGAGTTCGAGAAGTACGTCCGCGACTCCCACGCCGTCGGCGTCACCAGCATCAACCGCGCCGCCTTCCCCTCCGACGGCTCCCGCGAGATGCGCGAGATCGACGTCGTCAAGGACTCGGCCCAGGTCAACCCCGTCAAGGAGCTCCAGCGCAAGGACCTCAAGGAGCTCATCACCAAGGGCCTCAGCCGCGCCGAGCGTCTCATCGTCATCCTCTACTACTACGAGGGGATGACCATGAAGGAGATCGGCGCCACCCTCGACCTCAGCGAGTCCCGCGTCTCCCAGATGCATTCCTCCATCCTCGCCCGTCTCAAGGCCCAGATGCAGCACCGGATGAAGGAGCTCGAGCCGGTCCGCGTCTGACCGCCGGGCGAACCCCGACAACCCGAACCACGCGAGGGGCCGGTCTTCCGGCCCCTTCTGCTGCGCCCGCGCAGGGCTTCCCGCCCCGGCCGCATATCGTCCCGCGTGCCGGACGCGCCCGAACACGCCCTTTTCCCGACCGTCCTCGCCGCGATCGCCGTCGGCTCCAACCTCGGCGACCGGTCCGCCCACGTCGCCGGGGCGCTGCGCGGGCTGCGGGCCCTCCCGCGGTCGCGCCTCGTCGCGGCCTCGGAGCCCATCGAAACCGACCCGGTCGGCCCGCCGGGGCAGGGTCCCTACCTCAACGCCGCCGCCCTGGTCGAGACCCAACTCGCGCCGGAAGACCTGCTCGCCTCCCTGCTCGCGATCGAACGCGCTCGCGGACGCCGCCGCACGCCGGGCGAGCGGTGGGGCCCCCGCACGCTGGACCTGGACCTGCTGCTCTACGGCGACCGCGTCATCGAAACCCCGGGGCTGAGCGTCCCGCACCCGCGCCTGCGAGAGCGGCTGTTCGTCCTCCGTCCCCTCGCGGCCGTGGCGCCGGACCTGCCCGTCCCCCCCGACGGGCGCCCGGTGCGCGAACTGCTCGACGCCCTCCTCCCGGCGCCGGAGACCGCCGATGCCCTGGGCTGAAGCCGCCGCCCTGCTCGCCGCCGCGGTCGCCCCACCCCTGATCGCCCTCTCTCCGGCCTCCCTGCCCGCGGTCGCTCCGCCCCCGGCCGCCTCGCCCGATCCCGAGCCCGCCGTGCTCGACGCCGTGATCCGTCGGCTCCGGGACCGCCCCTGGGCCGAGCGCGTGATCGCCCGCGCCGCGGGGAACGGTGGGGGGGAGATCGGCCCCGTCGGCGGCGACCACGTCGTGCGCTACGACCCCGCGGGCCCGCGGGCCCTGCTGGAGTTCGGCCCGATCCGCGCGTTCGCCGAGCCCGGCCGTCTCATCGCCTGGTCGGTCCGGGACGATCGCGTCTACCTCGAACGCCGCTTCCCCGACGCCGACCTTGCGGCCACGATCCGCCGCGCCCTGCCCCCGCTCGCCTCGCCCTCGCTCGTTCTCGCCGCGGAGGGCCGCGTCCGCCCCTTCTGGATCCTCGGCGACGTGCGGGAGCCCCCCGTGCGCGACCTCGCCTCCGCTCCGATCCCCGGCCCGCCCGCCGGCGACGCGGGGGAGGACCGACGCCTCGTCGGCCTCGAGGGCGCCGCCGGCGCCTCCGTCGTCGGGCTCGTGGTCGACGCCGACGCCGCCCGCCTCGTCCGGACCGACTCGACCACCCTCGCCGGCGGCCGCACGTTCCAGCTCGAGTTCGATCTGGTCCCGCTGGATCCGGGCGACCCCGGGGCGTGGGCGCCCGACCTCGCCGGGCGCGACCGCGTCGAGCACTTCCGCAGTCTCCGCGGCCCGACGCCGCTGCTCGTCGGGCAGCGCATGGACGACCTGCGACTCGTCCCGGCCGAGCCCGCGGACGGCGCTCCTCCGCCCAGCCTGCCCCTGTTCTCGGTGTTCGTCCCCGACGACGAGATCCCGACCCCCGCCCTCCGCCCGCTCCACGCGATCGTGCTGCTGCTCGTCGACGCCGCGCAGATCGACGCCGCGGAAGGAGTGGGGGATGGGGATGGGGATGG
>CAYMFP010000005.1:0-34392 GCA_964389385.1 uncultured Phycisphaeraceae bacterium
GGGGCGGGCGAGACGCTCCGCGTGGGCGACCGCGTCGCGGCCCTGAGCTACAACACCTTCGCCGAGTACGACGTCGCCGACGCCTCGGCCTGCGTCAAGGTCCCGGATGCCCTCGCGGGTCGCCCCTTCCCCGGCGAGCCGCTCGGGTGCGCCATGAACGTCTTCCGGCGATCCGGCATCGGCCCGGGCGATCGCGTGGCCGTCGTCGGCCTCGGCTTCCTGGGCGCCCTCGTGACGCAGCTCGCGGCCGCCGAGGGAGCCCGCGTCGTCGGCCTCTCCCGGCGTCCGGACGCCCTGGACGCCTGCCGGCGCTGCGGGGCCGATGCGGCGATCCCCCTCGGCGCCGGCGATCCCCATCAGGCCGCGATCGACGCCAACGGCGGGCGTTCGTACGACGTCGTCGTCGAGGCCACCGGCAAGCAGGATCCGCTCTCCCTCGCCTCCGGGCTCGTCCGCGAGCGGGGGCGGCTGGTCATCGCCGGGTTCCACCAGGACGGCCCGCGCACGGTGGACATGCAGAGCTGGAACTGGCGGGGGATCGACGTCATCAACGCCCACGAGCGCGACCCCCGCGAGTACGCCCTCGGCATGCGCCTGGCCGCGCAGGCGATCGTCGACGGGCGCATGGATCCGTTCCACCTCTACACCCACGCCTTCCCCCTGGAGCGGGCAGGGGACGCCCTCGCCGCGGCGGCCGAACGCCCGCACGGGTTCATGAAGGCCCTCATCCTGAACGACTGATCGCCCGGCGTCCGCCGCGCGCGACGATCCGCTCCGCGTACCCTTCCGGTGAATGCAGCGCTCGCCCCAAAAGCACGTGCTCCTCACCGCCGACACCCTCGGCGGGGTCTGGACGTACGCGGTCTCCCTCGCCCGGGCCCTCGCCCCGTCCGGGTGGACGTTCTGCCTGGCGACGCTCGGGCGTCCGCCCACGGACTACCAGCGGGCCCAGGCCGCGGCGCTGCCCAACGTCCGCCTCGTCCCCTCCGAGCACCCGCTCGAGTGGATGCCGGGCGATCCGTGGCCGGGCGTCGAGGCGTCGCGCGAGTGGCTCCAGGCGCTCGTCGACGAGGAGAAGCCGGACCTCGTCCACCTGAACAGCTTCGGGCAGCCCGAGCTGCGGACCCCCTGCCCCAAGCTGCTGGGCGCCCACTCCTGCGTGCGCACCTGGTGGCGGGCGGTGCACGGGACGGACGCCCCGGCCGGCTACGAGCGGTACACCGAGTGCGTCTCCGCGGCGCTCCGCAGCGCGGCCCTCGTCGTCACGCCCACGCGGGCGCTGCTCAACGACATGAAGGACGTCTACGGCGAGTTCGCCCCCGCCCAGCACGTCCACAACGGCATCGACTTCGGGCCCTTCAGCCCCGTTCCGAAGAAGCCCGTGGTCTTTGCGGCCGGGCGGCTCTGGGACGAGGGCAAGAACCTCGGCATGCTCGTGCGGATCGCCCCGCGTCTGCGGGCGCCGCTGCACGTCGCCGGCGAGGGGGCCGAGGCCCGCCCGCGGGAGAACCTCACGGCGCTCGGGCAGCTCCCGCACGACCAGATCCGCGCCCGCCTCGCCGAGGCGGCCGTCTTCGTCCACCCCGCCCGGTACGAGCCGTTCGGGCTCGCCCCCCTCGAGGCCGCGGCCTCCGGGTGCGCCCTCGTCCTCTCCGACCTCCCCTCGCTCCGCGAGGTCTGGGGCGACGCGGCGACCTTTGTGCCCGCCAACGACGAGGGGGCGTGGGTCGACGCCGTGAACCGGCTCCTCGCCGATGAGCGCCTCCGCCGCCGGCAGGCCGCACGCTGCTTCGCCCGCTCGCGCCGCTTCAGCCTCAAGCGGCTCGCCCAGAACTACCACCGCCTGTACGCCCGGCTCCTCGAACGCCCGGACATCGCCCCGCCCCTCATCAAGGAGGCCCCCGTCCCGTCCCTCCGCTGACCACCCGGTCATCGGTTCCCTGCTCCTTGACTCCCCCGGTTGCCGGCCGCCGATCGCCGGATCCCCCTTTCCTCTCTTCCCGTTCTCCTCATCCTCTCCCCATGAACATCGTCTACTTCACGCACTCGCTCGCCTCCGATTGGAACCACGGCAACGCCCACTTCCTCCGCGGCGTCGCCACCGAACTCATCGAGCGGGGGCACGATGTCCGGATCCTCGAACCGGAGGACGCCTGGTCGCGGCGGAACCTGGTCCGCGACCACGGCCCGCAGGCCCTCGACGCCTACGCCGAGGCGTACCCGCGCCTCCGACCCGAGCCGTACCGCTACGCCGAACTCGATCTCGATCGCGTCCTCGACGGCGCCGATCTGGTGATCGTCCACGAGTGGAACGAGCCCGACCTCGTCCGCCTCGTCGGCGAGCGTCGGCGCGAACTCGACTTCCGCCTGCTCTTCCACGACACGCACCACCGCGCGGTCACCGCCCCGGAGGAGATGGCCCGCTTCGACCTCACGGCCTACGACGGCGCCCTCGTCTTCGGCGACGTGCTCCGCGAGATCTACGAGCGGCGTGGGTTCGCCCGACAGGCCTGGACCTGGCACGAGGCGGCCGACACCCGCGTCTTCCGCCCCATCCCCAACGCCCACAAGGACCTCGACCTCGTCTGGATCGGCAACTGGGGGGACGGGGAACGCACCCGAGAACTCGAGGTGTTCCTCGTCCGGCCCGTCGAGGAACTCGGCCTCCGGGCCGCAGTCCACGGCGTGCGCTACCCCGAAGAGGCCAGACGCCGGCTCGGGCAGGCCCGCATCGACCTCCGCGGGTGGCTGCCGAACTTCCGTGCGCCGGAGGTTTTCGCGCAGGCGCGGCTCACGGTGCACGTCCCGCGCCGCCCGTACGTCGAGGCGCTCCCGGGGATCCCGACGATCCGCGTCTTCGAGGCCCTCGCCTGCGGCATGCCGCTCGTGTGCGCCCCGTGGAACGACACAGAGGGGCTCTTCACGCCCGGCGAGGACTTCCTGGTCGCCCGCGACGGGCGCGAGATGGTCGAGGCCATCCGCTCCCTCCTCAACGACCCGGAGCGAGCCCGCCGCCTCGCCGAGCACGGCCGCAGCACCGTCCTCCGCCGCCACACCTGCGCCCACCGCGCCGACGAACTCCTCGCCATCGCCGAGACCCTGGACCTCGTCACCTCCGCCGAGCCCGCCGGTCACCGCCCGGCCTGATCCGCCCGCCGCTCCGATCGACCTCTTCGCACGCTCCCCGGGAGGCCCGCTCCGTGACCCCCACACCCGCCCCCCCCGTCACGCCCGCCGCCGTCCGCCCCTCCGTCGATCCCGCGCCCCGCACCGGCGACGGCCTCCGCATCGCTTTCTTCGGCTCGAGCCTCGTGAGCGCCTACTGGAACGGCGCCGCGACCTACTACCGCGGCATCATCCGCGCCCTCCACGCCCGCGGGCACCGCGTCACCTTCTACGAGCCCGACGCCTTCGACCGCCAGAAGCACCGCGACCTGCCCGATCCCGACTGGGCCGAGGTCGTCGTCTACGAGCCGGCGTCCGAGGCGGCCGTCGTCGGAGTCGTCCGCCGCGCCGCGGGCGCCGACGTCGTCGTGAAGGCCTCCGGCGTCGGCGTCTACGACGCCCTGCTCGAGAAGGCCGTGCTGGACCTGAAGGCCCCGAACACCCGCGTCGTCTTCTGGGATGTCGACGCCCCCGCCACGCTCACCAGCCTCGACGAGGACCCGGGCAACCCCTTCCGGACGCTGATCCCGGAGTACGACCTCGTCTGCACCTACGGCGGCGGCGATCCCATCGCCGGCCGCTACAGGGCCTACGGCGCCCGCGCCTGCGTCCCCATCTACAACGCCGTCGACCCCGACACGCACCACCCCGTCGACCCTGATCCGCGATTCGCCGCCGATCTGGCCTTCCTCGGCAACCGCCTCCCCGACCGCGAGCAGCGCGTCGAGGCGTTCTTTCTCCGCGCCGCCGAACTCCTCCCCGACCGCAGGTTCCTCATCGGCGGCAACGGCTGGCACGACAAGCCGATGCCCCCGAACGTCGCGGACCTCGGGCACGTCTACACCCGAGACCACAACGCGCTGAACTGCACGCCCCGGGCCGTGCTCAACATCTCGCGCGACTCCATGGCCAGCGCCGGCTTCAGCCCCGCCACCCGCGTCTTCGAGGCCGCCGGCGCCGGGGCCTGCCTCATCACCGACCGGTGGCCCGGCCTCGAACTCTTCCTCGAGCCGGGCGAAGAAGTCCTCGTCGCCGAGGACGGGGAGGAGGTCGCGAGCATCCTCCGCGACCTCGATCCGGAGCGGGCGGCCGACATCGGCCGTCGCGCCTTGGGCCGCGTCCTCCGCGAACACACCTACATGCACCGCGCCGCCCTCGCCGAGCGGGTCCTCTCCGCCACCCCGGCCCGCTGAGCCGCGGCCGGCCCCTCGGCTGCCCGATCCGCGATCAAGCCCTCTGTCATCCGGCGATCCGGTCTCCTGGGAATCCCATGCCGCCCCTCTCCATCGTCTTCCTCGGCCTCTCCATCACCTCGTCCTGGGGCAACGGGCACGCCACGAACTACCGCGCACTTATCAAGGCGCTGACGCGGCGCGGGCACCGCTGCCTCTTCCTCGAACGCGACAAACCCTGGTACGCGGACAACCGCGACCTGCCGAACCCTCCGTTCGGCCGCACTGAGCTCTACGGCGGCATCGACGAACTCCGCGACCGCTTCGGAGCCGACGTCCGCGACGCCGACGCCGTGATCGTCGGCTCCTACGTGCCGGACGGGGTCGAGGTCGGCCGCTGGGCGACGTCCGTCGCCCAACGGGGCAGGGGCGGCGTGACGGCCTTCTACGACATCGACACCCCGGTCACCCTCGCCAAGCTCGCCCGCGGGGACTTCGAGTACCTCGCGCCAGACCTCATCCCCCTCTACGACCTCTACCTCTCCTTCACCGGCGGCCCCACGCTCGCCCGTCTCCAGCGCGAACTCGGCTCGCCCGCGGCCCGCCCGTTCTACTGCCTCGTCGACCCCGACCTCTACGCCCCCGACCCCGACGCCGTTCCCGGCATCGACCTCGGCTACCTCGGCACGTACTCGGACGACCGCCAGCCGGCCGTCGACCGCCTGCTCGTCGAGCCCGCCCGCCGCCTGCCGGGCCGCAGCTTCGTCGTCGCCGGGCCGCAGTACCCCGAATCGATCCGCTGGCCGGAGAACGTGCGCCGCATCGACCACCTCCCGCCGGCCGGGCACCGCGCGTTCTACAACGCCCAGCGGTTCACCCTGAACGTCACGCGCGCCGACATGGTCCGCGCCGGCTGGTCCCCCAGCGTCCGCCTCTTCGAGGCCGCGGCCTGCGCCACGCCCGTGATCTCCGACCTCTGGCCCGGCTTCGAGGACTTCTTCGAGCCCGGCCGTGAAGTCCTCTTCGCCCGCGACGCGGCCGAGGCCGTGCGGGCGATCACCGAAACGCCCGAGGACGAACGCCTGGCGATCGGCGAGCGCGCCCGCCGCCGCGTGCTCGCCGAGCACACCGCCGACGCCCGGGCCGAGCAGCTCGAGGCCTGCATCGCCGAGGCTCGCGCCCGCCGGACGCGCCGCGGCTCCCGCGGGCGTGCCCGGACCTTCAACCCTTCCACCGTCCCGTGAACGCAGGAGGCAGCCCGTGACCCGGACGCTCCAGTCCTTCAACGCCGCGCACTCCGGCCCGCTCGCGGACGAGATCCGCAAACGCGAGCCGTGGTTCCACAACATCCGCCTCCCCTCGGGCGAAGAGACCGCCCCGTCGCATCCGCTCGGCGACTTCCCTCGCTACAAGTGGGAGGCCCTCGCCCCGCACATCCCCGAGGACCTGACGGACGCGACGGTCCTCGACATCGGGTGCAACGCCGGCTTCTACAGCCTCGAACTCGCCCGGCGCGGCGCCAAGGTCTTCGCCATCGACCACGACGAGCGTTACCTCGAGCAGGCCCGCTGGGTCGCCCGCCGGTTCGACCTCCCCCGCCTCATCGAGTTCCGCAGGCTCGGCGTCTACGACCTGCTGCGCGACCAGCCGAAGTTCCCCGTCGCCTTCGATCTCGTCGTCTTCATGGGCGTGCTCTACCACCTGCGCTACCCGCTCCTCGGGCTCGACATCGTCGCGACGCGCTGCTCCGGGACCCTCGTCTTCCAGACCCTGACGGTCCCGGACGGCCCCGAGGCGTTCAGCAATCCGCCCCCTCCCCCGCCCGCCGACCTGCCGTTCGACCAGCGCCGCCGCCTGACGGACCCGGACTGGCCGAAGCTGGCCTTCATCGAGCACCGCCTGGCCGCCGACCCGACGAACTGGTGGGTCGCCAACCCCGCCTGCTGCGAGGGCATGCTCCGCTCCGCCGGCTTCGAGATCACGGCCCGCGCCGGCGGCGACATCGCCATCTGCCGCCGCAGCCCCAACGCCCCGGACCGCTTCGCCCGCGCCGACCTCGACGCCCTCCGCGCCGTCTGCTGACGCTCTCCACCCCGCTCACGGGCCGTACAGCGCCGCCGTCTCCCTCGCCAGCGACCGCACCCGCTCGGCCAGCTCCGGCGGCGCGATCACGCGGCAGTGGGGGCCCTGGCTGAGCACCCACCACACGATCTCGTCCAGCCCGTCGACCGTGCAGCGGAACGTGGCCGAGCCGTCCTCGTGCTGCTCCACCTCCTGCGTCCGGTGCCACCGCGTCTCGTCGATCGTCCGCCCGAACTTCGGGTCGAAGAGCAGCTCCACCCGGTAGGTCGGCTCGCCCCGCACCATCTGCCACGCGTTGCCGAGGTACTCCTGCACGCTGAAGCCCTCGGGGATCTCGAACGCCCCGCCCCCCTCCGCCTCCTTCACGCTCAGGAACCGGCTCAGCCGCATCGTCCGCAGCCCGTCGCGGTCGTCCCGCCGCCCCACCGCGTACCACGCCCGCACGCTGAAGAACAGCGCGTACGGCTCGAAGAGGAACTCCGCGGCCTCGTCCTCCTCCGCCCCCCGCCGGCTCTCGTAGACGCACCGCAGCGGACGCCGCGCCAGGATCGCCAGCCGCACGCGTTCGTACACGTCCGCGTACGCGTCCCCGTCCTCCGTCGCCCCCGTCTGGATGACCACGTGCTCCGTCACCCGCCGCACGTCGTCCCGCAGCTCCGCCGGCAGCTGCGCCTCGATCTTCGCCAGCGCCCGCGCCGCCGCCTTCAGGCACCCGATCCCCTCCCGGGCCCCGACCTCCCCGCACAGCGCCGCCAGCGCCAGCGCCTCCTCGGCCGTGAACTGCATCGGCGCCAGGAAGAAGTCCGGCCCGATCGTGTACCGCTCCAGCTTCTTGTCGAACTCGATCGGGATCCCCGTCGCCTGGAGCTTCTTGATGTCCCGGTACAGCGTCCGCTTCGCCACCCCCAGGTGATCGGCCAGCTCCTGCGGCCCGAACCGCCGCTCCCCCTGCACCAGCGTGATGATCCGCAGCAGCCGGTGCAGGTCCGCCGTGTGCTTGGCGTTCCCCCGCGTCCCGCCCTCGCCCAGCGCCTCCGCCTTCACCCCCGCGCCCGCCCCCGCGCCGCTCGCACCGCTCCTCGCCATCGCTGCTCCGCTCCCCCCTGCGACACCCCGCGCCGGACACGGCTCCACAAACAGAACCCGGACAGCCTACAGCCCCGCCCCGCGCCCCGCCAGCCCCGCCCCCCGCCTACAGCCGCACCCGGACCAGCGACACCCCGCAGACGGCGTTCCCCACCCGGTCCTCGATCGGCACGCACTCGATCACCGGCTCCCCGACCGGCAGGTCCTGGTCGAGCCACTGCGCCGCGGCCACCGCCAGATCGTGCCGCACCACCCGCTCGTCCTGCGCGAACAGCAGCACCAGCACGCCCCCGAAGCTGATGTACGGCTCGCTCGCCAGCTTCACCACGTCCTTCGCCGGCCCCTTGAGCAGCTCCCCCGCGTACCCCGCGTTCGGCCGCGGCACCCCCTCCACGTACCCCACCTGGTGCACCGCCTTCACCTCCAGCCAGAACCCCTCGTCCGGCCCGAAGACGCGCCCCGCCGGCACGATCTCCTCGGCCATCGCCTCGAAGAGCGTCCCCGTCGCCCGGTCCACCGCCTTCAACTCCGCCACCGGATCGAGCAGCGGCACCCCCGCCTCGGGCAGGACCACCAGGTCGCACCGATCCCGTGCGCTGCGCTTCGCCCGCGCCTCCACCTCACCCGGGTACGGCTGCTCGCGGACCACCCCGTACCCCGCCCCGGCCAGGGCCGCGCCCAGGATCGGGTGCAGCTCCAGCTCCTCCATCGCGTCCAGCCCGCGGACGGCGTGCTCCTCCCGCAGCGCCTGCTCCGCCCCCCGCAGCCCCTCGGCCAGGTACCCGACCAGTTCCTCCGCTCGCCACACCGGCCGGCCTCCTGCCACTCCCCGATCGACGACCCCGCCATGCACGCCACGGCCGTTTCCGCTACGTTAGCCGTACCGCCGTCAGCGGCCGCTCGGGACCGTATGACGCGGCGCGTCCCCTCGCCCGCCCGGGAGTTCCGCCCGCCATGGAAATCGCATTTGACCGGTTCATGAACCTGCTGAACGCGGTGAACGAGGTGCTCTGGGCCGACTGGGTTCTGTTCGTCCTGCTCGGCGTCGGAGTGCTGTTCACGATCTGGTCCGGCTTCTCCCAGTTCCGGGCCCTGACGCACGGGGCCGCCGTCGTCCGCGGCAAGTACGACGACAAGGACGACCCCGGCGCGATCAACCACTTCCAGGCGCTCTCCACCGCCCTCTCCGCGACCGTCGGCCTCGGCAACATCGCCGGCGTCGCCCTCGCCGTCCAGGTGGGGGGGCCGGGCGCCGTCTTCTGGATGTGGGTGACCGGGCTCATCGGCATGGCGCTCAAGCTCACCGAGGTGACGCAGGCCATGCTCTACCGCGACACCGAGGATCCCGACAACCCGCGCGGCGGGGCCATGTGGGTCTGCAAGCGCGGCTTCGCGGCGATCCACCCCTCCCTCAAGTGGCTCGGCGTCGTGGTGGGCGCCGTCTTCTGCGTCACCCTCCTCATCTCCGCCGTCACCGGCGGGAACATGTTCCAGAGCTGGAACGTCGCCGACATCTCCTTCGCCTACTTCGGCGTCCCGCAGTACGCGACCGGCGTCATCCTCACCGTCGCCGTCGGCGTCGTCATCATCGGCGGCATCCGCCGCATCGGGGACGTCGCCTCCCGCGTCGTCCCGCTCATGTGCGGGCTCTACATCCTCGCCAGCCTGTACATCATCGCCGTCAACCTCGGCGAGATCCCGCGCATGTTCGCCCTCATCTTCCGCGAGGCGTTCTCGCCCTCCGAGGCCGGCGGCGCCTTCCTCGGCGGGGTCGCCGGGTACGGCTTCCTCGTCGGCATGCAGCGGGCCCTCTTCTCCAGCGAGGCCGGCCAGGGCTCCGCCCCCATCGCCCACTCGGCCGCCAAGACCGACGAGCCCGTCCGCGAGGGCGTCGTCGCCGGCCTCGAGCCCTTCATCGACACCATCGTCGTCTGCACGATCACCGCCCTCGTCATCCTCCTCTCCGGCACCTGGAACCGCGACCCGGCGCTGCGGTTCGCCGCGGAGCCCCCGCGGTTCGCCCTCGTGGCCGACGAGCAGGGAATCCCCTCGCCCTCCCGCGACGGAGAACACCGCTTCGCCGCCGAGCCCGTCCCCGTCGTCGTCGCCGACGCCGAGGAGGCCCGCGGCCAGATGCGCGCGGGGCAGAAGGTCTTCCTCGTCCTCGACGGCGGCGAGAACGCCACCACGGGCGGCAGCCGCCACAAGCTCGTCGGCGCCCTCGAGCAGGGCGAAGGCGGCTCGTGGCTCGCCAGCTTCCCCGAGTTCACGCACCCCTCGCCCGAACCGCCCTCGATCGCAGCGGACGGCGTCTACTTCGACTTCAACGGCGCCACCCTCACCGCCAAGGCCTTCGACACCACCCTCCCCGGGCTCGGCATCTGGATCGTCCCCGCCGCCGTCTGGCTCTTCGCCTTCTCCACCATCATCTCGTGGTCCTACTACGGCGAGCAGGGGGCCATCTACCTCTTCGGCACGCGTTCCGTGGTCCCGTACCGCGTCCTGTACTGCCTCTGCGTCCTCCTCTCCTGCCTGCCCTTCATCAACGCCGGGCACATCGAGAACATCTCCGTCCTCGGCACCGGCGTCATGCTCTGGGCCAACATCCCGATCATGCTGATCTTCGGCCCGATCGCGATGAAGGCCTACCACGACTACATCCGCCGCCTCAAGAGCGGCGAGCTCGACCGCACCGCCCACAAGCCGGCGCCGCTCAAGGACGTCATCGAAGGCCGCGACGTCTGACCCGAGCCGCGGCGAGCATGGGCCGCCGGCTCCCCCGCGCCGTGCTCCCCCCGCCGAAGCGGCTCCGCTTCCCCGCCGCCGACCCGGCGACTGCCGCGGGGAGATCATCCGGCCCACACAAAGACAACGGCGCCCGCGGGGGCGCCGTTGTCGGCTCTGTCCGGGCTAAGCGCCGCCGGCGCTCCGCCCTGCGGGTTGTCGAAGCTCAGGCCCGGCGGCGACGGCACGCGACCGTGCACAGCCCCAGCCCGCCGAGGCCCGCCGCGGCCGGCGCCGGGACGGCCGTCAGCGTGTACGTGCGGAACGCGAAGTCCCACGCCTTGGCCGACGTGCCGACGTAGGCCTGCCCGTCGAGATACGGGTCCAGCGCGCTGCTGTCGAGGGTGCCGAGCACCCGGATCGTCGAGTCGCTCCGGATGTTCAGGAAGTACGTCGCCCCGGGGGTGACGGCGACCTCGCCCCAGAACACCTCGGCCCAGCTGCTGTGCGGCGCGGAGATCGTCGCCGTCGCCAGCGCGTTCGCGTTGTCGCGGGCGTTCGCCGCCGACGCGTACAGCCCGATCGTCACCGTCACCTGCGGGACGTTCCACGAGCCCAGCAGGAACCCCGCCCCGGTGATGGTCGTGGACGAGGACTGCTTGAACGACTGCGTCAGGCCCCAGCTCGCCTGCGTCGCTTCGACCGGGACAGCGTCGACAGGGGCGTACTCCTGATCCACCACGGGGCTTGCGGATGCAACCCCCGCGACCGCAGCGGCCGCGGCATATGCGATCCGATACATCGCCATCTCCTTGATCTTCTGTTGTCGCCCGAGCGCAAACGCCCGCGATCGAGTGATGGCAGGATATCGGGGGCGGCCCGAAGCGCAGGTGAAAATCCTCGCCCCGGTGCGGAAATCACTTCTCGGACCGAGTCATTCCGCTCGGCCGGTCTTGCGCGAGGCCGCGTCCTGCACCACTTCCCCCTCGATCGCCGCGGCGATGCGTGGGGTGAGTTCCTCAGCCGACGCGAGCACGCTCGCCGCCGTCTGCCGCCGGAGCTTCGCCACCGCCCACGGCAGCGGCACGATGCTCAGCGGCAGATACCAGGCGTACGTGAACCAGTCCGCCGGGAGCCGCAGGTGCGTCTGCGTCCACTCCGCCGCCGCCGCGTACCACCCGAAGCTCACGAGGAACGCGTCCGTCAGGATCACGCCCGGGAAGATCGCCAGCGCCGTCACCACCGCGAACACCACCGGCAGCCGCGGCTTCACGCGGACGGTCAGCCGCAGCCGGACGCCGTCGCCGGCCCCCGGCTCCGGTCGCCCGATCAGCTCGCCATCGAACGGGAAGCCGAACGCGTCCGCCCGGAAGAGCCCGCCCCCGGGAGCACGGTCCGAGAACCCGGGGAGCTTCCCCCGCCGCGACAGCGTCCGCAGGCGTTCGACGGCCTCGCCCTCCGACAGCGGCGTGCGCACCACCGCGTTCCACCCCCGCGGCCCCGCCGCCGTGCCCGGTTCCGCCTCCGGACCCGGCGCCCCCGTCCGCTCCGTCGGCCGAGCCTCAACCGTCGCCTCGCTCACGCACGCCTCCTGCCCTGGACCGCACACCCGCGGCGACTCTCCATCGGCGATCCGCCGCGGCCCCGCCACGGTACCCGCTCCGCCCGCCCTCTGCCCCACCGCGTTGCCCCACCCCGTGCCGACCGGCACGCCCCTCGCACTCCCCGTCTCCCCGTGCCGACGACCCACTTCCAGAGCAACGAACACGCCCCGGCGTTGCGTCTGATCAACGCCCCGTGGCAGGATTCCGACGCCGCGTCGCCCGGCGGCGACACGCCGCGACGCTCCCGCCTGAGCATCCGCGAAGCCCGCGAGGCCGCCCCGGTCGACGAACGCCCCTCGCCCGCGCATGTCGACGCCGTGACCCGGGAGAACGCCGCCGCCGCCCGCTCGGTCGCCGCCCTCACGCCGGGCGACGCCCGCTGGGTCTTCGCCGTCCGCGTCGCCGCCGCCCTGGAGTCGAACCCCAAGGGGACGCCCCTCGGCCTGCTCTCCCCCGAGAAACGGGAGGGTCTGCTCGCGACCGCGGCCAAGCTCGGGCTCCGTCCGTTCGACGCCAATCTCGTCGTCGCCATCCTCCAGGACAGCGCCCGCCGGGGGCTGCACCCGCTCGGCCCCGACGCCGCCTCGCGCCTCGAACTGATCCCCCGCCCGGAGCCGCGGCGTCCCAGCACCCTGAACACCGCCCTCGCCGCCTCCTCCTCCGTCCTCCTCGCGGCCGCGATGCTCCTCACCCTCCTAGGGTGGGTTCTGCGCTGACTTGGTGGCTCGGGCGGAGGCGTCCGGCGCAGCGCACGGTCCTTTGCCCGAGATCCGCATGCCCCTCATCGAGCCCGGCCGCAAGGCCCCGGCCTTCGCCCTTCAGGACCAGCACGGCGTCACCCACAGGCTCTCCGACTACGCCGGCCGCCCCGTCGTCCTCTTCTTCTACCCCAAGGACCTGACCAGCGGGTGCACCGAGCAGGCGTGCGGCTTCCGCGACAACCTCGCCGCCTTCGAGAAGTCCGGCGTGCAGGTCCTCGGCATCTCGATCCTCAACGTCCGCAGCAAGAAGAAGTTCGCCGACAAGGAGGGGCTGACCTACCCCCTGCTCGCCGACGACGCCGTGAACGACGCCGGCAAGCCCGATCCCCAGGTCGCCCAGAAGTACGGCGTCTGGGCCGAGAAGAGCATGTACGGCCGCAAGTACATGGGCATCGAGCGGACGACGTACCTCATCGACAAGAACGGCAAGGTCGCCCGCCGCTGGGACAAGGTCAAGATCCCCGGACACGTCGAGGAAGTGCTCGAGGCGGCGAAGGCGCTCGGCTGAGTTCCGCTTCCTCCGGAGCGCGTCTTGCCGGGCGGGTCCCGTTCGTTATCCTGCGGGAATGCCGGTGGTGATTCCCGTCATCCCCGTTCTCGCACTGGCGTTCATCGCCTGCGTTTCTTGGCTGTGCGGCCGTCGCGCGGGGCCGCTGGCCGCGTTGCTCGTGTGGGCCGGCGCCGTGGCCATCGGCGTCGCGATCACGGCGCTGGCCTTCATGCTCTCGCCGGGGAAGGCGTGGCCGGATCTCTTGGGGGCCGCCGTCGTGCTGCTCCTCGCCCTCGCCGGGGCCTTCGCGAGCAGCACCGCTCTCGCCCGGCGTCTGAAGACCGGCGTCCCCCGCACGCGCTGATCCCTGCGGAGCCGCCGCTCATCCCTCGCGCAGCCGGCGCCGCCCGGTCACGATCTCGAACGTCATCCGGAAGTCGGCCATCAACGACCAGAGCGGGTACCGGAACGTCGCCGGGCGGTTCTTCTCGATGAAGAAGTGCCCGATCCACGCCAGGCCGTACGCGCACGCCGCGGCCGCGAACAGCCACCGGTACTCCCAGTAGATCACCGCCGCGAGCAGCAGCGCCAGGAACCCCAGCGTGCCGATGACGTGCAGCACGCGCGTCGCCGGCCTGCGGTGCTCGCCCAGGTAGTACGGGTAGAACTCGCCGAAGCTCCGGATCCGCCCTTCCGCCACGCTCGCCTCCGTCGCGCCGGGGCCCGGGGATTCCGGGGCTCCGCGGCGGGCGTAGCATCGCGCGATGCCCGCCGAGACGAGCTTCGCCGTCCCCGACCTCTCCGACGCGAACATCCTCCGGTTCGTCGCCGGCCTGCGCCCCTGCCGGCACGGCGGCCTGCGGATCGAGGCCGAGCGTTTGGGATCGGGCGGGGGTGGGGGTGGGGGGAAGATTCTGGTCCACAACTACGGGCAGGGCGGGTGCGGCGTCACCATCGGCTGGGGGTGCGCCGAGCGGGCCGTGCGCCTGCTCGCCGAGAGCCTGGGCGCCGACGCACGCCTCCCCGTCGCGGTCCTCGGCGGCGGCGTCGTCGGGCTCACCACGGCCTACGAACTCCTCACCCGCGGGCATCCCGTCACGCTCATCGCCGAACGCCTCGCCGGCGAAACGACAAGCAACATCGCCGGCGCCCTCTGGCTCCCCACAGGCATCGACTTCCCCGACGACCCCGATCAGCGCCGCCTGCTCAACGACACCGTCCGCCGCTCGGGCGACCGTTTCCGCGCGATGGACCGGGAGCGGTGGGGGATCGAGGAACTCCCCGTCTACGAGCCCGAGTACGCCCCGCACTTCCCCGCCTACTTCGAGAGCGGCGCGATCGAGGAGCCGACGCCCGTCCCGCACCTGCCGGGCCGCCCCGACCTCCCCGGCCGCGTCTTCCGCACGCTGTTCATCCACACGCCCCGGTTCCTGAACGTCCTGCGGGCCGAGGTGGAGTCGCTCATGTCCCGGGTCGGCGGGCGGATCGTCCGCTCGCGCATCGCCGGCCTGGACGGTCTGCGGTCCCTCCCCGAGCCCGCGATCGTGAACTGCCTCGGCCTCGGCTCCCGAGAACTCTTCGGCGATCCGGCCGTCTACCCCGCCCGCGGCCTGCTCGTGCACATGAAGCCGCAGCCGCTCGGCTACATCATGCACGACGGCTACCGCTACATGTTCCCGCGCGAGGACGCGCTCGTCCTCGGCGGCTGCTTCGACCCCGACGTCTGGGAGACCGAGCCGGACGAGACGATCTGCCGGCAGATCCTCGAGCACCACCGCCGCTTCTTCGCCGCCGGGCGGGCCTGATGCGTCAGCGGCGGGCCGCCCGGATCCACCCGAGCACCATCAGCACGAGCCCGCTCAGGAACGTCGCGGCGATCAGCCCGAGGACCCCGCCGACCGTCGCACCGAGCCAGAATTCGCCGCCCCGCACCGCGGCGATGACGGCCCCGGCCCCCGCCCCGCCCACCAGCCCGATCCCCACGCTCACGGTCTGGACGATGTTGTCCTTCAGACGGATGTTCGGCACGAAGCCGACCGTCTCCGCGACCGTGTGGTACGCGTCCAACCCGACGGGCGTCGTGCCCGGCCGCGGGGAGCCCGCCGGCGAGGGCACGGGCGGAGGCGAGCCGGGAGAGGAAACAGGACGCGAACGCTGCTCGCTCATGCCGAAGCCTCCGTCGCCCCGCCCCCGACCGTTCCCGCCGCGATCGCGTCGCGGAGCCGCGCCAGCGCGCCGGCGTCCGCCTTGGCGCACATCCGCATCATGAGCCCGGCCGTCAGCCGCCCCAGCAGGTTGAGCGGCTCGGCCCACCCGACGCACGACACGTCGCACGCATCGGCCCCGACCGGGCGCACCTCGTACCGGTACACGACCCGGTTGCACCCGTCGTTCGCCTCCGCCTCGTGCACCAGGGCCCCGCCCGCCTCCGCCCCGTGCCGCCGCACCGTGATCACGGCCGACGCCTCGTGCCCCGCGAACCTCCTCCACTCCCGGAACCGCGGCGGCTCCTCCCCCAGGCGTTCCACCCGCGTGCACCCCGGGAGCCACTTGGGCGCCTCCTCCGGACGGCCCATCACCGCGTGGACCCGCTCGGCCGGCGCGTCGATCCGCACCGGCTCCCCGATCCGCCGCTCCGCCTTCCGTTCGCCCGCCATCGCCGCCTCCCGTGGGCCGCCAGTCTACTTCCTGAGCAGCCCGATCGCCGCGGCGAACCTCCGCTTGCCGGCCGGGCGCGGCCCGAACGCCGCGCCGCTCGCCCGGTCCACCCGCTCCACCGTCACGAACGCCTTCGGCGCGATCTCCCGGATCGCGAGGAGCAGGCGGTGCAGGTTCCGCCGCTTCACGACGATGAACGCCACGTCCACCTCGCTGTCCCGCCCGTGCCCCTTCAGGTGGGTCACGACGTAGTTCCGCGCCCGCAGCTCCCCCGGCAGGTCCAGTTCCTCCGGCGACGCCACCACCCGGACCATCCGCAGCCCCAGCGCCACCCGCTCCTCGATCCACGTCCCCAGCACCACGCCGGACCCGTACCCCGTCGCGTACCCCGCGACCGCGAGCGGGTTCGGCAGGTAGCTCACGACGCCCCCGACCGCGTAGATCCAGATCGTGACCTCCACGACCCCGAGCGCCCCGACGAGCCACTTGTTGAACCCGCTGAGCATCAGGATCGTGCGGAACGACCCGATCGACACGTCGCACACGCGGGCGCAGTAGATCAGGGGGGGGATGTACCACGGGATGTCGAGGAAGTCGAGCATGCGTGCTGGGCTCCGGCCGCCGGACGGGGGAGAGGGGGACAGGTGCGGGCGGGGGGGTGAAGTGGGTTGGGGTGGGGTGGGTGGGGTGGGGTAGCCAAGCGTTCCGCGTTCCCCGCGTCAAATCCCGTTGGCACGCGGCGCAGGAGCGTGTATTCTGCAAGCCTCGATTGAACGAACGTTCAAGACGCCCCGGGCGCGGAGCCCGCGGCCCTCCGCATGACCCCGGACACCCGAGAGAAGCTCATCGAGACGGCCCGCCGCCTCTTCCACGAGCAGGGGTACGCGGCGACGGGCGTGAGCACCATCCTCCGCGAGGCGGGCGTTCACGCCGGCTCCCTCTACCACTTCTTCGCGAGCAAGGAGGACCTCCTCCTGGCCGTCCTCGAGCGGTACCAAGCACTCCTCGCCCCGGTCGTGATGGAGCCCGCCGAGCGGGCGGAGCCCGATCCGGTCGAGCGCGTCTTCGCCCTGCTCGCCTGGTACCGCGCGGGGCTGGAGGCGACGGAGTGCCGGATGGGGTGCCCGATCGGGAACCTGGCGTTGGAGGTGGCGGATTCGTACCCCGCCGCGCGCCCGCTGATCGACGCGAACTTCCGCGGCTGGGCCGCGCGCATCGAGGGGTGGCTCCGCGAGGCCGGGGAGGCTCTGCCGGCGGGGTGCGACCGCGCCGCCCTGTCGCGGTTCGTTCTGACCGTGATGGAGGGCGGCGTCATGCAGGCGCGGGCCCGCGGATCGCCCGCCCCGTTCGACGAGTCGGTGGATCAGTTGCGGCGCTACTTCGCCCTGCTGCGGGGCGAGGCGTCGCGCGAGCAGGGAACGAGGAAAGGGAAGCCATGAGCCGGAAGATCCGGTGTGCGGCGGCGTGGGTCGCGGTGGGCGTGGGGATGATGGGCGGGTGGGGCGAGGCGCGGGGCGAGGACGAGCCCCCGGCGGGCGAGGCCTCGGCGCTCGACCTGCTGCGGAAGCTCGAAGGCTCCTGGGCGATCGAGGCCGAGTGGGCGTGGGGCGAGCCGCTCGTAGCGCGGGCCGAGTTCACCCCCGTGCTCGGCGGGGCGTTCGTGGACGAGCGGATCTGGGTCCGTCGCCCGGACGGGGAGTGGTACCAGCGGTATCGGACCACCTTCGCCGCCGACCCGGACCGCCCCGCGGAGGCGATCCGCGGCGTCAGCCTCGCCTACGACGGCGGGATGCAGGAGCACGTCTTCGAACTCTCGGACGACGGGCAGGGGCGCCCCCGCCTCACGACGCAGTGGACGGCCGAGGGCCCGAACGGAGCCCCCACGGCCCTCCGCCAGCATCTCGACCTCATCTCCCCCGAAGCGTTCAGATGGACCGTCTCGACGCGGGCGGAGGCAGATCGCCTTGCATCCGCCGAGTGGTCTGTCATCATGGACGGCGTCTGGCGCCGTTCGGAGAGCACGACGGCACCACCGGAAGCGGAGGCCCCCGCGATGCGCGAGGCTGCTGTCGCCATGGCCGTGATAGACGCGGCCGAGGAGAGCGAGCGGGCGATCGAGCGGTCGGTCACCGTCCCCCTCCCCCCGGCCGAGGTCTGGCGGCTCTGGACGACGAGCGAGGGCGTCGAGTCCTGGCTCGTCGACGAGGCGCACGTGGAACTCCGCATCGGCGGCCCGTTCGAGCTCTACTTCCTCCCGGACACGCCGGAGAACCGCGGCGCCCGCGGGAGCGAGGGGTGCCGCGTCCTGAGCTACCTCCCCGAGCGGATGCTCTCGACGACCTGGAACGCCCCGCCGACCTTCCCGGCCGAGCGGCGCGAGCACACGCGCCTCGTTATCGAACTCGACCCCACCCCCGACGGCGGCACCCGCCTCACCCTGACCCACACCGGCTGGCCGACGGAGGTCGACGACGCCTCCGGCAACTGGCCGAAGGTCTACGCCTACTTCGACCGGGCCTGGAGCGCCGTGATGGGGCACTTCGCGCGTTACGCGAAGGAGACGGCCGCCGCGCCGGCCCGCTAGGTCGGCCCGCCGGCCGTACGAGCCGGCCCCCGCCCCGCCCGCGTCACGCGCCGGCCTTCCTGAGCCATTCCGTCTCCAGCGCGTCGAGTTCTTCCTGCAGCTCGTCGCGCTCTTCGGTCAGCTTGTTCGCCTTCTCGTGGTCCGCCCAGACGTCCGGGTCGGCCAGGCGCCGATCGAGTTCCTTCATCCGGTCGCCCAGGATCGACAGCCGCTCCTCGAGCTGCTCGAGACGCATCCAGGAGTACCGGCTCTTGGGCGCGTTCCCCGTGGCCGGGGCCTTGCCGCGCCCCGGATCGGCGGGCCGGGCCGGCGCGCTCGGCGCCGGCTTCGCCGCGGGCGTGGCGGGCCTGGCCTGCGGCTGCGAGCGCGAGGCGGCCGACGAACGGGCCGCCTCCTCCGCCTTCGCTCGCTTCACCTCCCGCTCGTGCCACAGCGTGTAGCTGCCGAGGAAGACCTCGACGTTCCCCCGCCCGTCGAAGACGAGCAGCCGGTCGCAGCACGCGTCGAGCAGCGCCCGGTCGTGGCTGATGAGCACGAGCGTCCCGTCGAACGCCGGCTCGGTCTTCTCGCCCGTCTTCGGGTTCTCCCGCGGCAGCGCGAGCGCTTCCTCGAGCCGCTCGGCCGAGGGGATGTCCAGGTGGTTCGTCGGCTCGTCGAGCACCAGCACGTTCTTCGCGCTCACCAGCAGGCTCGCGAGCACCGCGCGGCTCCGCTCCCCGCCCGAAAGGAGCCTGAGTTCCTTCTCCTGCTCCCCGCCGCTGAAGAGGAACGCGCCCGCGAGGTTCCGCGCCGCCTGCTCGCTCAGCGTCTGCCCCGGGCACTCCTTGCGGACCACGTCCTGCAGGAACCGCACCACCGTCTTCTCCGGGTCGAGCCCCTCGTGGCTCTGCCGGTAGTACCCGACGCTCAGGCGGCTGCCGAGCTTCACGTCCCCCGCGTCCGGGCTCTGCTCGCCGAGCAGGATCCGCACCAGCGTGCTCTTCCCCGCGCCGTTCGGCCCGATCACCCCCCAGCGCTCCCCGCGCGAGATCGTGACGTCCAGGTTCTCGAACAGCGTCAGCTCCCCGCCGTCCTCGCGCGGGTACTTCTTCGTCAGCCCGCGCCCGCTCGCGATGATGTCGCCGGGGCGCTCGGCCTTGGGCAGCTCGAGCTTGAGCGTCCGCATCTCCGGCGGGCGTTCGAGGGCGTCCTCCTTCGCCCGCTCCAGCCGGCTCAGCCGCCCCTGCGCCTGCTTGGCCCGCTGCCCCGCCCGGTAGCGGCGGATGAACTCCTCCTCCTTCTTGAACTCGTTCTGCTGCTTCTCCCACGCGCGGTACATCACCTCGCGCCGCTCGGCGCGCAGCTCGCGGAACTTCGCGTAGTTCCCGGGATACTCGATCAGCCGCCCGTCCTCGACCTCCAGGATCCGCGAGACGACCGCGTCCAGCAGGTACCGGTCGTGGCTGATCATCAGGACCGCGCCCCGGTAGTCCTCCGTGAGGAACGACTCCAGCCACAGCCGCCCCGAGATGTCCAGGTGGTTCGTCGGCTCGTCGAGCAGCAGGACGCCCGGCTCCTCCAGCAGCACCTTCGCCAGCGCCAGCCGCCCCTTCTGCCCCCCCGAGAGCCCCGAGACCGGGATCTCGAACTGCGCGTCCGTGAACCCGAGCCCGTGCAGGATCGCGTCGACGCGGTGCGCCACCCCCTCCGTCGCCCCGACCCCCGCCCCCGCGTGCGTGCGTGATTCGATCAGCCGCTCCAGGCGCTCCTGCTCCTTGAGCAGCCGGTCCAGATCCTCCCCCGCCGCCATCCGCTCGAAGACGGACTCCAGCTCGCGCTCCCACGCCCGCACGTCCTCGAACGCGAGCATCGCCGCCTCGTGCAGCGTCAGGTGCCCGGGGAAGTCGACGTCCTGCTTCAGGTACCCCGCCCGCTCCCCGCCGACCAGACTCACCGACCCCACGTCCGGCCGCAGGTCCCCGGCGATGACCTTCAGCAGCGTGCTCTTGCCCGCCCCGTTGCGACCGACCAGCCCCACCCGCTCCCCCGGCTCCAGGGAAAGGCTCACCCCGTCGAGGATCACCCGGTCGCCGTAGTGGTGCGTGATGTTCGTCGCGGTCAGGACGGGCATGGGGAGGGAGGATAGATGGGCGATCGCGGAGCGGCGGGACGCCTACGCCGTCGCCATGCCGCCCCTTCCGCCCGCCCGCTTGCCGCTCAGCGCCGACCACGGGCCCATCGCCGCGGCGATCGCCGGCCAGGCGGCATGCACGAGGCGCGGGCGCATCAGCGTCTCCGCCGCGAGCCGGCACGCGGGCCGCCGCCAGCGCAGCCGCCGCCGGTACGCCCCCGCCAGACGGGCCTTCGCGTGCGCAAGGGCCCCGGGCGTCCACGCATCCCCCGGCGGCAGCGCCGCGCAGAACACCCACGCCGACCAGAGCGCCAGCCCGATCCCCTCCCCGCCCACCGGGTCCACGGCCGCCGCGGCGTTCCCCAGCCGCACGCTCGCCGCGTGCCCCGGCTCGATGTACCCCGACCGCGGGACCGCGCTCGTCTTCCACGCCGTCGCCCGCCACTCCGGGCGAAACGCGGGCCAGAGCCTCGCCGCCATCGCGTCCGCGTCCCCGCGCTCGGCCTTCAGGAGCCCCGCCCCCGCCACGAGCGCCAGCGTCGCCAGCCCGCCCTCCACCGCGACCGTCCCCACGTACGCGCCCGCCCCCGCCCGCATGCGCACGCCCCGCCGCTCCCGCTCCGGCAGCGCGTCCAGCCGCACGTGGCACTTGTGCCCGAGCACCCCCCGCGCCTCGGGCACGCGCCCCGCCGGATCCAGCCGCCCCGATCCGTCCGCGTGGACCACGAACTCCGCCGCGAGTCCCCGGTCCGCCAGCCGCACCCGCACGGGGCGCCACGCCCCACCGCCCCCGTCGCCCCCGTCACCCGCGTTCTCCCCCTCCGGATACTCCACCTCGCGCACCACCCCCGGCTGCACGACCTCCGCCCCCGCCCCCCGCGCCCGATCCGCCAGCAGCGCGTCCAGCGTCATCCGCGAGAGCACCCACGCCGGCGGCGTCCGGCGCTCGACGGACCGCCCCCCGCACTCCAGCACCAGCACCGTGCACCGCCGCGCCCCGGCCGCGGCCAGGTCCTCCGGGGGCAGCACCGCCTCGAGCGCCCCCGTCCCCGCCGGCGAGATGTACTCCCCGCACACCTTCACCCGCGGGAACCGCTGCCGCTCGACGAGCGTGACGGCGTACCCCTTCCGGGCGAGCAGGATCGCCGCCGCCCCGCCCGCGGGCCCCGCCCCGATCACCGCCACCCGCGGGGGGCCGCCCCGCCGGATGGTCGGCCCGCCCGCGGTCATCCGGCGTCGTTCTCCTCGTGAGCGAGCGCGTAGAAGCCCTGCCCCGTGTACTTCAGCCGCCCGTCCGCGACGAGCTGGTCCCACATCGCCTTGGGGAACTGTTCGGGCGGGAGGATCGCGTCGATGTCGCTCTTCCGCCCCCCGGTGAGCTGCCGCCCGCCGAGCTTCGACTCCTCCGAGAGTCGCATCAGCTTGAGCCGCTTCTTGAACGCCCGCATCGCCGCCGCCTTGTCCTCCGTCGTGAACGCCGCCCCGCTCCCCTCCGGGCGCGGCGCCGGCCGGGCGGCCGCGGGCGAGAGCTTGTCCTGGATCCCCGCCACCACCCGCTCCAGCCCCTCGACGTCCTGCGTGCGCACGGCCCGCGCCACCTCCTCCCGATCCCCCCCGAGCCGCTCCGCCAGCCGCCCCGCGAGCTGCCAGTTGTCCCGGATCCGCATCGGGTCCTTCACCGCCCGGATCTCGCCGACCACCTGCAGCAGCTTCTCGAGCGCGTTCATCGACGGCCTCCTCCCGCGGCGGCCGCCCGGACGGCCCCGGCGCATCCTACTCGGCGCCGGCCGCGGGCGCTTACCCTCTTGCCCCGAACCCTCCGCCCCTTCTCCGAGGAGCCCCCCATGCCCGTGCCGATCGGCCTCCAGCTCTACTCCGTGCGCGACGCCTGCGAACGCGACTTCCTCGGCACCCTCGAGCGCGTCGCCGAGATGGGCTACGACGGCGTCGTCCCCGGCGGGCTCGAAGGCCACGCCCCGGAGCAGGTCCGCGCCGCCCTCGACCGCCTCGGCCTCCGCTGCTTCGCCGGGCACGAGGGGCTCGGGGCGCTCCTCGACGACCCCCGCGGGCTCGCCGAGCAGGCGCTCACCCTCGGGCACGACCGCATCGTCATGCCCTGGACGACCGCCCGAACGCCCGAGGAGACGGAGGACCTCGTCGCCAGCCTCCTCCGCATCGCCGACGCCCTCGCCGAGCACGGGGTCCGCCTCGGCTACCACAACCACGATTTCGAATTCGCCCCCTGGCCCGCCCCCCGCGGCGCCCACGCCTGCATGTGGGACCGGATCACCGCCGAGCAGCGGCTCTTCCTCGAGCCCGACCTCGGCTGGGTCTGGTACGCCGGGCGAGACCCGATCGAGGTGATGGACGCCCTCCGCGGACGCACCCCCGTCGTGCACGTCAAGGACTTCGCCTCCCGCCCGCAGGACGGCCCCGTCCCCGGGGACCAGCGGGCCCTGTTCTGCCCCGTCGGCGACGGCCGCGTCGGCTTCGACCGCGTCGTCCCCCGGATCCTCGACGGCTACGGCGTCGAGGCGATCATCCTCGAGCAGGACCACTCCCTCGACCGCCCCACCCTCGAGGCCGCCGAGCGCAGCCTGCAGAACGCCAGACCCTGGGTCGCCTGACCGGGCGGTCTAAACTGCCGGCCCATGGCCAGCGACGCGACGACGTACATCGTGACCGGGGGGGCGGGCTTCGTGGGCGCGAACCTCGTCGCCGAGCTGCGCGCCCGCGAGCCCGGCTGCCACGTCCTCGTCGTCGACGACTTCCGCTCCGGCTCCTTCGCCAACATCGTCGAGGCCTGCGAGCGCCGCGGCCTGCCGCCGTTCGACGGCTGGGTCATGCCCGACGACGTCAAGGACCTCAACTGGCACAACGCCGTCGAGACGATCCACCCCAGCGCCGTCTTCCACCTCGGCGCGATCACCGACACGACCGTCACCGACGAGGCCCGGATGATCCGGGCGAACGCCGAGTCGTTCGTCGACATCCTCGAGTCCTGCGTCGCCGGCGGCGTGCCGCTCGTCTACGCCAGCAGCGCCGCCACCTACGGCGCCCCGGAGCAGGCCCGCGCCCGCGAGGCCTTCCCCGTCGAGGCCGCCGGACGCCCGAACAACGTCTACGGCTTCAGCAAGTGGCTCATGGAGGTCGAGCACCGCCGCGCGCTGGCCCTCGCCGAGGCCGGCCGCGACGCTCCCCCGCGCGTCGTCGGGCTGCGCTACTTCAACGTCTTCGGCCCGGGCGAGAGCCGCAAGGGGCACATGGCCTCCATGGTCTACCAGCTCGCCTCCCGCATGCTCCGCGGCGAGCCGCCCCGCGTCTTCACCCCCGGCGACCAGGCCCGCGACCAGGTCTACGTCGACGACGTGGTCGACTGCACCATCGCCGCCGCCGCGCCCGCCGCGAAGCCCGGCATCTACAACCTCGGCAGCGGACGGGCGACCACCTTCAACGAAATCATCGCCGCGCTCCGCGAGGCCCTCGACATCCCCGAGAGCCGCCTCCCGACCGAGTACTTCGACATGCCCCCCGCGGTCCGCGCCTTCTATCAGGACTGGACCCTCGCCGACATGTCGCGGACGAAGGAGGGCCTCGGCTGGGAGCCGCGGCACGATCCCATCGAGGCCATCCGGCTCTACGCCTCGATCCTCGAGGCCGGCGGCCGCCCCCGGTCCCCGGACGAACGCACGCCCGCCCCCTCGTGAGGGGCGACGGGCGCGGGGCGGGGACCGGCAGCGGGAGGGGGGGTGAGGGTGGGGAATGGGGGTGGGGGGATCGGTGGAACGGTCAGCAGCGGGGCGGCGTCGGCCGTCCGGAGAGGTCGAAGATGGCGTTGAAGCGGATTCTGGTCACCGGCGGCGCGGGCTTCCTCGGGGCGCACCTCTGCGAGCGGCTCGTCAACGACGGGCACGACGTCATCTGCCTCGACAACCTCTTCACCAGCCAGAAGTTCAACATCGAGCACCTGCTCGGCAGCGGCAACTTCGAGTTCATCCGCCACGACATCACCCACCCCGTCTGGCTCGAGGTCGACGAGATCTACAACCTCGCCTGCCCCGCCGCCCCGGGGCACTACCAGTACAACCCCATCAAGACGATGAAGACGTCCGTCATGGGCGCCATCAACGTCCTCGGCATGGCCAAACGCTGCAACGCCAAGGTCCTCCAGGCCAGCACCAGCGAGGTCTACGGAGACCCCGACGTCCACCCCCAGCCCGAGACCTACCGCGGCAACGTGAACCCCATCGGCCCCCGCGCCTGCTACGACGAGGGCAAGCGCGCCGCCGAAACCATCTTCTTCGACTACTGGCGGGCCAACAGGGTCAACATCCGCGTCGTCCGCATCTTCAACACCTACGGGCCCGGCATGCACCCCTTCGACGGCCGCGTCGTCTCCAACTTCATCCGCCAGGCCCTGCACGGCGAGCAGATCACCGTCTACGGCGACGGCAGCCAGACCCGCAGCTTCTGCTACCGCGACGACCTCGTCGAGGGCATCCTCCGGATGATGAACGCCCCCGACGACCTCGTCGGCCCCGTGAACATCGGCAACCCCAACGAGTTCACCATCCGCCAGCTCGCCGACCTCGTGATCGAACTCACCGGCGCCGACCCCGGGCTCCTCGTCGAGCGTCCCCTCCCCGCCGACGACCCCAAGCAGCGCCGCCCCGACATCACCCTCGCCCGCCAGCGCCTCGGGTGGGAGCCCACCACCCAGCTCCGCGAGGGACTCGCCCGCACGATCGAGTACTTCCGCTCGGTCGACCTTTCCAAGTTCCGCGCCCCGACCCCGAATTTCTGATCCCGCGCTCCCCCCCGGACCGCAGCCTCCGCCCGAAGCGCCGCGGCGTTACCGGACCGTCGCCCCCCGGGAACGGCTCCCGGCCGGTGCGGCCCGCACCGCCCGCCGCACCCGCGCACGAGCTCGTCCCGTTGCGGCAAAGTGCCTCTCCCCTGGGGCCGATGCCCCTGCACCGCCGTCGTTGGGCAGGCACATGAGCGAGCGTGACGGACGAAATCGGCGCACCGAAGACAGGATCCCCTGGCAGATCGAGGGTGTCCGGGTGACCGCCTCGCGCCCGGGTTCCGACGACGTCACCTTCGCCGCCGACGGGCACGACATCAGCCTCAACGGCTTCGCCCTCCGCCAGCCCACGTTCCTCCACCGCGACACCGTCTGCCGCGTCATCCTCCCCTCCCTCGACGGCCGCCCGCCCTACGAGGTCCGGGCCCGGGCCGCCTGGGGCTGCTTCGTCGGCGAACGCCGCTACGTCTGCGGCTACCGCGCCGAAGAACAGCTCCCCCTCGAACTCCTCGCGCCCCGCTCGAGCTGGACGCCCCAGATCTTCCGCACCCGCTGGACCTCCGCCGAGATCCACGCCGACATCCTCTGCCTCTCCGCCTCCGAGGCCGAGCAGAGCATCGTCGCCCTCACCCTCGTCGGGCGCGGCCTCCGCGTCACCGCCGCCGGCACCGCGGAGGAGGCCCGCAAACGCCTGCGGAAGATCCACCCCGACCTGGTCATCATCAGCGACGACCCCACCAGCCGCGGCTCGAGCCTCCCCCCGTCCACCGCCCTGCAGATCCTCCAGGACGCCGGGTTCTGCGGCCCGGTGATCATGCTCGCCGTCGAAGCCCCGCCGGCCGTCGAAGACAAGGTCTGGGCCCTCGTCCGCAAGCCCTGGAACCCCGACCATCTCCGCGACATGGCCCTCGAGGCCCTCCGCACCATCGGCCTCGGCGGCATCCCCCGACGTGCTCGAGTCGCAGCTCGATCTCTCCAGCGAACGCGCCGCCGCCGCCCTCGCCCGCTACGTCGGCATCCTCCGCACCAGCGCCAAGCAGCTCCCCGGCAGCCTCGCCGACCGCGACTTGGACGCCATCATCACCCTCGCCACCAGCATGAAGGCGACCGGCCTCGGCTTCGGCTACCCCATCCTCAGCGAGGCCGCCGACGCCGCCCTCGACGACATCCGCAGCGGCGGGCTCGACACCGCCCGCTCCAGCCTCGCCTTCATGTCGCACGTCGTCCGCAAGATCCTGCTCGGCACGCCCGAGACGTGCGCCGAACCGCAGGCCGAAGCCGCCTGAACCGGGCAATGGGCGTGGAGGGATTCGAACCCCCGACCTGAGGGATTATGAGTCCCCTGCTCTGCCGCTGAGCTACACGCCCCGGTCGTCGTGCATCGTAACGCGGACGCGGGTTCCGCGAACCGCCGAAGGGCCGGGCGGGCGTCAAGCCCGACCGGCCGACCGTCCGGAACCCGCCCCGTTCAGCGGCGCCGGCGGACGCCCGCCAGCCCCGCGACGCCCAGCAGCGCCGCCGCCCCCGGCGCCGGCACCGCGACGGCGCGGATCGCCCAGGCGCCGGGGATCGGCACGAAGACACCCGAAACCATTTGCACGCCGAACCCCGCCCCGGCGAGGTTGTCGTACGGCATCTCCCCGGGGCTGTCGTAGAACAGCCACGAGTACGTCCCCGGCACGCTGGGATCGAGCCGCGCCGGGTTCGTGAAGCTGTTCTCCGCCGGGTCGTAGACCGCGGTGTGCTCGATCGCGACGAAGAACCCGCCCGAGACCTGCGTCGGGTCGATGCTCACGACGTTGAAGCCGAACCCGAGTTCTTCGCCGGTCGTCGCGAAGCTGTAGACCGGCGAGGCGTTCCGCGGGTCCCCGTCGTTGTCCGCGTCGTCGAAGATGTGGATGGTGACCGCGCCCCCGGCGGAGAGCGAGCCGAGCCCGAAGTGGATCTCGGTGAGGATGTCCGCCCCCGGCTCGGCGTAGAAGTAGTTGCCCCAGAGCACCGCGACGTCCCCGTAGACGGAGAAGCTCGGGGGCGGGCCGACGGTGATGTTGGCGATGCCGTCGTCGTACGCGTATTCGTGCTGGGCCGAGCCGGCGGCGGCGAGCGCGGCGACGGCGCCGAGGGCGAGCGGTCGGGCGAGCTTCATCTCACGTTCTCCTGATAGGAACAGCAAACCACGGAGGCCGTCGGCCTCCGGACCAACAACGCCGGAACACCCCTCACGCCGCCGCGGCGCTCGCCAGCCCGGCCGCAAGCTCCGCGGCGAACGCCCGGGCCGCCCCGGCAACGTCCGCCCCGGCCTCCCGCGCCTGCGCCAGCCGCCGCACGAGCGCCGAGCCGACGATCGCCGCGTCCGCGTGCTCCACGACCGCCCGCACGTGCTCCGGCGTCGAGACGCCGAACCCGCACGCGATCGGCAGCCGCGTCCGCTCGCGCAGCATTGCCACGCGCGGCCCGATCTCCGGCGCGTCGCTCCGCTCCCCCGTGATCCCCCCGCGAGCGAGCAGGTAGAGGAACCCCGAACTCGCCTCGGCGATCCGCGCCGCCCGCTCCGGCGGCGTCGTCGGCGCCACAAGCAGCGAGGCCGTCAGCCCGCGCTCCCGCGCCGCCTCCGTCAGCTCCGCGGACTCCTCCAGCGGCGCGTCCGGGAAGATGAACCCGTCGAACCCCGCCTCCGAAGCGAGCGCCGCGAACCGGGCCGGGCCCCCCATCCCGTACACCAGCGAGACCGACACCATCGCCACCAGCCCCAGGTTCGTCCGCGCGCGCACGCCCGCCACCTGCTCGAACACCCCCGCCGGCGTGGAGCCGGCGGCCAGCGCCGCGTGCATCGCCGCCGCGATCACCGGGCCGTCGGCGATCGGATCCGAGAACGGGATCCCGATCTCCACGATCGAGGCGCCGCCCGCCTCCAGCGCCGGGAGCAGCTCGCCGAGCGAGCCGACGCTCGGATGGTCGGCGCACAGGAACGGCATGAGCAGCCGCCGCCCGTTCGCGCGGGCCTCGGAGAAGATGCGGTCGATCCGGTTCGGCTCTGCCTCGCCCATGAGGCGGAACGGTAGCAACCCCACGCCCCGCCCACCAATCCGCCCGCCCGACCGCTCAGCGCTCGATGATGTCCGGCAGATCATCCAGCCCGTGCGTCAGCACACGCGGCCCGTCCGGCGTCATGAGCACGTCGTGCTCGTAGTGGACGGAGGGCGAGCCGTCGGCCGTGAAGATCGGCCAGGTGCGGTCCGCCTGACGCGTCGCCGCCGTCCCCCACGCGATCATCGGCTCGAGCGCGACCAGCGTCCCCGGGCGGCACCTGCGGTTCCCGTCCGGCCACTCGTCCGCGCGCGTCGGCAGCACGTTCGAGACGTACGGCGGCGCGTGCAGCCGCCGCCCGTACCCGTGCCCCCCCAGCCCGCGGACGAGGTGCAGCCCCTGCTCCAGCTCCACGTGCGTCTGCACAGCGCGGGCCCAGTCCGACCACGTCCCCTCCGGCGAGAGCGCGCGGATCCCCCGCGTCAGCGACTCCCGGCCCGCCGCCATCAGCTTCCGCACCTCCGGCGACGCGTGCCCGAACGCGTACGTCCACGCCGCGTCCCCGATCCACCCCTTGTACCGCACGCCCACGTCGATCGAGAGCACGTCGCCGGGCGCGATCTTCTGGCTCGTGTACCCCGCCGTCCCGTGCACGATGCAGTCGTTCAGCGACAGGCACGCCTGCGACGGGAACGGCGGCATCCGACGCTCCGGCGTGTACCGGAAGAAGCAGGACTTGCACCCCAGCTCGTCCAGCGTCCGCCCGACGAACGCGTCGATCTGGGCCAGCGTCTGCCCGACCGCGAGGAAGTCAACGAGGCGCTTGTGCACGTCGACGACCTTCTGGGCCGCGGCGTGCGCGAGTTCGGCATCGGCGCCGACGACGGTGGGGGCGGAGGAAAACATTCCGGCCATCGTAGGGGCCGCCTCCGCGGCCGATCACCGTCCCCCGGCGCCGGGCCGGCTCCGCCGAGCCCTCCGCCGGCACGCCGCGGCGGCCCGTCCCCCCCGCACTCGCCGCGGTCCCCCCGTCGAGGGAAGCGGCCGCCCCGCCGCACGCCGCGGAAGGCCCGCCTCAGATGCGGAAGCGCCCGATCAGGGCCCGGAGCTGCTCGGCCCGGGCGGAGAGGTGCGCCGCCGCCCCGGCCGCCTGATCCGTCTGCGAACTCGACTCCCGCACCAGCGAGCTGATCGTCGTCACCGTCTCCGAGATCTCCGTGCTCGCCGCCGACTGCTCCTGCGCCGCGGCCGCGATCGAGCCGATCCGCTCCCGCACGGCCACCGCCGCCTCGTTGATCTGCGCCAGCGCCGCGCCTGCGGACTCGGCCCGCTCGACGCCCTCGGCCACCGCCTGGACGCCCCCGCTCATCCGCTGCACCGCCGTCTTCGTGTCTTCCTGGATCGCCCGGATGCTCTCGGCGACCTCCTCCGTCGCCCGGGTCGTCCGCTCGGAGAGCTTGCGCACCTCGTCCGCGACCACCGCGAAGCCGCGCCCGTGCTCGCCGGCCCGGGCCGCCTCGATCGCCGCGTTCAGCGCCAGCAGGTTCGTCTGGTCCGCGATGTCGCGGATCACGTCGATGATCCGACCCACGCCGTCCGCCCGCTCCCCGAGCGCGTCGATCGCCGCAGAGGCGCCCTGCATCACGCTCTCCAGGTGGCGGATGCTCTCGACCGTCTGCCCGACGACGCGTCCGCCCTCGTCGGCCCGCTCGCCGGCCCGGTCGGCCGCCAGCGACGCCTCCGTGCTCTGCGCCGCCACGTCCTCGATGCTCGCGCTCATCTCCGTGAGCGCCCCCGCCGCCCGCTCCGTCGACGCGTCCTGCTGCTTCACGCCGCGGCTGATCTCCTCCGCCGACGCCGCGATCTGCGTCGCCGCGCCCGCCACGTCCTCCGTCGCCCCCGCGACCTCCGCGATCAGGTCCCGCAGCTTGCCCAGGAACCCGTTGAACAGGTCCGCCAGATGCCCGAACTCGTCGTGCGACCGCACGTCGACCCGCTTCGTCAGATCGCCCTCGCCCTCCGAGATGTCGCGGATGCGGTCCACCATCTGGGCCAGCGGACGCGTCACGCCGCGGGCCACCACCACGCCGAGCACGATCGCCGCCAGCAGCCCCGCCGCGATCGAGCCGATCGTCAGGTTCCGCGAACGCGCGGCCGCCGCGTCCGCGGTGCGGCGGTCGCGGTCCGCCAGCTCGTCGATCACCCCCGTGAGCCGGTCGATCTGGTCGCGCATCGCCTCGAAGGCCACCCCGGCCTCGCCGAGCGAAAGCTCGAGCGCCGCCGCCCGGCTCTCCGGCGTCGCCTCGTGGCACAGCTTCACCACCCGCCGGGCCACCGGCTCCCAGGCCCGCCGGGCCTGCTCGTACCGCGGGATCAGCTCCCGCTCCTCCGGCGTCACCGCCAGCTCCTTGTACCGCGTCCAGCGCTCGTCGGACTGCCCCAGGTTCTCCTCGAACGCCGCCTCCGCGTCCCGGAAGACCTCCGAGCCCGGCTCGGCCGCGATCAGCGTCCGCTCCGCCACCAGCATCTGCTGCAGGTCCCGGTCCGCCTCGAGCAGCACGCTCATCGAGGGCAGGCGCGTCGTGTGCACCACGCCGAGCTGCGAGACCAGCGTGCGGCTGCCCGCGTAGGCGACCGCGCCAACCGCCAGCAGACACGCCGAGACCGACCCGAAGCCGATCGCGAGCTTGACCGTCACGCGAAGATCACGGAATCGCAGCATGGTTCGATGACACCCTCGGAACGGGGAAGAAGCGGGCGGCCCCGAGGGCCGACAGCTCGCCATCGACGCCGCCCTTGGGGGGCTTTCAGAGGGGCCGAGGCCGAACGCTCCGAAACGAGGCGATCACCCCATGATCCGCCCGCCGACCGGGTGCTTGCCTCCCCCCGACTCCCGTGAGGGCGTTACGATCCGCCCCTTGGACGTCGTGCTGCTCAGCAATCCGAGGAGCGGGCGAGGGCGCGCCGCCCGGCTCGTCCGGGAACTCGCCGGCTTCGTCGCCGGCGAGGGCCACCGCGTCACGGTGCTCGACCTCGCCCTGCGCACCGGCGCCGAAGAGGCCGAACGCCGCGTCACCGACTTCGACGCCGAACGCTTCAAGGGCGCCGACGCCCTGGTCGTCGCCGGGGGCGACGGCACGCTGCACCACCTCGCCGAGCTGGCGATCCGCACCGAGACGCCCCTCTACCACGTCCCCACAGGCAACGAGAACCTCTTCGCCCGCGAGTGGCGCATGGACCGGTCCGTGCGCACGCTGCTGCGCGCGCTCGCGAAGAACGAGGTCGTCCGGGCCGACGCCGGCGTCGCGAACGGGCACACGTTCCTGCTCATGTGCTCGCTCGGCCCGGACGCGAGCGTCGTGCGCCGGCTGGCGCGCGTGCGCACGCGGGCGATCGGACACCTCGCGTACGTCGCCCCGACCATCGCCGAACTCGCCGCCCCGCACTTCCCGCCGCTGACCATCGCCGTGGACGGGCGGACGGTCGTCGAGGGCGAACGCGGGCTGGCGATCGTCGGGAACTGCCGCGAGTACGCGCTGCGCATCAACCCGTGCCGGCGCGCGCGCATGGACGACGGGCTGCTCGACCTGGCCTTCCTCCCCTGCCGGACGATCGGGCGGGCCCTCTCCTGGCTCGCCGGGTGCCGCTTCGCGACCAACCTGCGCGACCCCGACGCGCTCTACGTCACCGGGCGGCGCATCGAGGTCCGCAGCGCCGAGCCCGCGTGGTACCAGGTCGACGGCGAAGCGCCGTTCTGGGCGAGCGAGCACGGGCTCGGCGGCCCGGTGGGCGAGCCCCTGCTCGAACTGAGCGTCCGGGCGGGGGTTCTCCCCGTCCTGCGCCCGTAGCCCCGGCCGCCGCCGAACCCGCCGGGCGGGATCGCGGTACGCTGCGGCTCCCCCGCCGCGGTCTGCGGCCTTGCTCCGCCCGCCCTTTGCTCCTCCAACGGGTTCCGACGATGCTCGACCTCGCCCTCGTCCTCGCGTTCGTCGCCTATTCCGTCACGGCCGGGTTCCTGAACCGCAAAGCGGCCAGCGAAGGGCTGGAGAGCTACTTCCTCGCCGGGCGGAGCATGCGCGGCTGGCAGGCCGGCACGTCCATGGCCGCGACGCAGTTCGCCGTCGACACGCCCCTCACGGCCGTGGGGCTCGTCGCCGTCTTCGGCATCTACATGGGGTGGACGTTCTGGATCTACGGCCTGGCGTTCCTGCTGCTCGGTCTGCTCTTCGGCCCGCTCTGGCGCCGCGCCCGCGTGCTGACCGACGCGGAACTCGCGGAGGTCCGGTACGGCGGGCCCGGCGTGCTGACGCTGCGGGTGCTCAAGGCGATCTACTACGGCGCGGTCTTCAACAGCATCGTGCTCGCGTTCGTGCTGGCGGCGTCGGTGACGGTCGCCGAGGCGTTCCTGCCGTGGCACGAGTGGCTCCCCGGCCGGGCGTACGAGCCGCTGCACGCGTTCGCCGGCGCGATCTCGAGCGAGGACGGGTTCGCGTTCCGGGCGCCCGCCTCGCCGCTCGACGCCGCCACGGCCACGGCGAACAACATCCTGTCGATGGGCCTGATCGTCGGGTTCGTCGCGCTGTACTCGATGACGGGCGGGCTCAGGTCCGTCATCGTGACCGACATCGCGCAGTTCGCGCTGGCGATCATCGGATCGATCGCGCTGGCGATCGCGGTGGTCTTCGGCTCCCCGGCGCCCGCTGGGAGCGGCGCGGGAGTCGCCCCGCGGGCGCACGCGGTGGGGGGGCTGTCGGGGCTGCGGGAACGGATCCCGGAGCTGTACCCGCCGGTCGCGGGCGCGCCGCCGGAGTACCGCCACGCGGAGGAACTGCTCTCGTTCGTCCCGGCCGGGCAGGGCGTGCTCTTCGCGTTCCTGCTCTTCATGAGCATGGTCTGGCTCTTCCAGATGAACTCGGACGGGACGGGGTACCTGGCGCAGCGGGCGATGTCGGCGCGGTCGGAGCGGGACGCGAAGGCGTCGGGGATCGTCTTCGCCTGGCTGCAGATCTTCCTGCGGAGCCTGCCGTGGCTGCTGATCGGGGCGGCGCTGCTGGTGGCGTACCCGTTCACGCCGGAGGAGGCGGCGTCGGCGGGGTTCACGGGGCGGCGGGAGCAGCTCTTCGTGCAGGCCGTGCGGGACTACATGCCCGCGGGGTACGGGATCCTGGGGATCCTGCTGGTCTCGCTGCTGGCGGCGTTGGCGTCGACGCTGGACTCGCACCTGAACTGGGGCGCGTCGTACTTCTCGAACGACATCTACAAGCGGCTGATCTGCCAGGCGTGGCTGGGGCGCGAGCCGCGGGGGCGCGAACTCGTGCTCGTGGCACGGCTGTCGAACGTGGTGGTGATCGCGATCGCGATCCTGATCATCCCGATGCTGGGGTCGATCCGTGAGGCGTGGTTCATCTCGCTGACGCTCGGGGCGGGGGTGGGGTCGGTGCTGGTGCTGCGGTGGGTGTGGGAACGGATCAACCTGTGGAGCGAGATCGCGGCGATGGGGACGTCGCTGCTGGTGGCGCCGGTGCTGCTGTGGCTGACGTTCGACCCGCCGAACAGCCCGGTCGCGGCGCTGCGGGGGATGGACGACATCACGATCCAGGCGATCCGCCTGGGGGCGGTGGGGCTGACGAGCACGGCCGCGGCCGTGGCGGCCGCGCTGTGGGCCCCCGCGACGCCTCCGGCACGGCTGGACGCGTTCTACGGGCGGGTGCGCCCGCCGGGGTTCTGGGCGGGTTCGGCCGCTCGGGCGGGGGACCGCCCGGCGGAGGTGCGGGGGCGGCTGTGGTCGATCCTGGCGACGGGGGGGCTGGCGGCGATCTCGCTCTACCTGTGCCTGTACGGCGTGGCGCGGCTGCTGCTCCCGCACCCGAACGTGCCCTGGGCCTTCCCGGCCGGGAGCTTGGTCGTCGGGATCGTCACTACCCCGATCTGGTGGAGACTGGCGTTCCGTGCGCCGGGGCAAGAAAACGCCGCATCGGAACGCTCGACCGAGGCCGAACCTTGACGCGTCGGCGTCGTACGCCTACTGTTCCGACCCACCATTGACTGCGGGGTGGAGCAGCCTGGTAGCTCGTCGGGCTCATAACCCGAAGGTCGCAGGTTCAAATCCTGCCCCCGCTATT
>CAYMFP010000006.1:0-32931 GCA_964389385.1 uncultured Phycisphaeraceae bacterium
CCACCCCCACCGCCGCCGGTGGACGTCGCCGTGGAGGCGGGCATCGGCGCGGCGGCGCACTTCGCGGACGCCGCGTACGCCGAGGCGGGGGCGGAGGTCCTGGCCGACCGCGAGGCGCTGCTGCGGTCGGCGGACGTGGTGCTCCGCGTCGGGCGGCCGACGCCGGCGGAGGTCGCGCTCTACCGCGAGGGCGCGGCGCACGTCGGCTTCGTCGATCCGTTCAACGATCGGGAGTTGCTGGGGGCGCTGGAACGCCACGGCGTCACGAGCGTCTCGATGGAGCTGATGCCGCGGACGACGAAGGCGCAGCCGATGGACGCGCTCTCGAGCCAGCACTCGATCGGCGGGTACGCGATGGTGATCCTCGCGGCGCAGCGGTTCGGACGCGTCTTCCCGATGATGGTCACGCCCTCGGGGACGCTCCAGCCCGCTCGCGTGCTCGTGATCGGGGCGGGCGTGGCGGGGCTCCAGGCGATCGCGACGGCCCGGCGGCTCGGGGCCCGGGTGGAGGCGTTCGACACGCGCCCGGACACGCGCGAGCAGGTGCGCAGCCTCGGGGCCCGGTTCGTGGAGATCGACCTCGGCGAGACCGGGCAGACGGCCGGCGGGTACGCGCGCGAACTGACCGAGGAGCAGAAGGCCCGGCAGCGCGAGGGGCTGAAGAAGGCGGTGACGCAGGCGGACATCGTGATCACGACGGCCGCGCTGTTCGGGCGTCCGGCCCCGCGGATCGTCTTCGCGGACATGCTCGCGGGGATGAAGCCGGGGTCGGTCGTGGTGGACTACGCGGCCGCGTCGGGCGGGAACGTCGAGGGCTCGGCCGAGATCGTCGCCCGCGGCGAGGAGGAGGGGATCGTCGCGGACGGGGTGCGTCTGATCGCGATGCGGAACTACGCCGGGCTCGTCCCGACGGACGCGAGCGCGATGTACGCGGCGAACCTCTTCGCGTTCGTGAAGGAGTTCTACGACGCCGAACGCGGCGTGCTGGAGCTGGACCGGGAGGGCGACGCGATCCTCGCCGGGTGCGTGCTCACGCGCGGCGGGCGGGTGGTGAACCAGACGGTGCTGGAGCGGTTGCACCTGGCGTAGGACGACCGGGCTTGCCGGTCGGCCGAAGCGGGTGGACGGCGGGGAGGGGCGGGAAGCGGTCGGTTGGTCCCCACGGGGGTCGTTGCGGAGGGCGTATGGGCATCGAGCTGCTGATCTTCGTCTTCGTGCTGGCGATGTTCCTGGGGATCGAGCTGATCCGCAAGGTGCCGGGCAACCTGCACACGCCGCTGATGAGCGGGAGCAACGCGATCAGCGGGATCACGCTCATCGGCGCGATGCTGCTGACGGCCGTGGCGCTCGAGGGGGATCCCTCGCCGTTCGCGGTGCTGCTCGCGACGGCCGCGGTGGCGTTCGCGGCGGTGAACGTCGTCGGGGGGTATCTGGTGACGGACCGGATGCTGCGGATGTTCGGCGGTCGCCGGCCGGGAGCGGCGGAGAACGCCGCGGAGAAGGCCGCCAACGGGACGGGGGGTGCGGCGTGAGCTTCGTCTCGACGGTGCTGTTCGTCGCCGCGGCGGTCTGCTTCATCCTGGGGCTGAAGATGCTGAGCCGCCCGGAGACGGCGCGGCGGGGGAACCTCGTCTCGGCGTGCGGGATGGGCTCGGCGGTGCTGGGGACGGCGTTGGAGATCGTGGCGCGGCATCCCGACGTGCTCGGCGGCTCGCTCGTGTGGGTGCTGATCGGCCTGGCGATCGGCGCGGGCGCGGGGATCCCCGCGGCCCGGCTCGTGAAGATGACGCAGATGCCCGAGATGGTGGCGCTGCTCAACGGCTTCGGCGGGCTGGCGAGCCTGCTCGTGGCGTGGGCGCAGCGGCACCAGGTGGGCAACCTCGCCGGGGCGGAGCGTCTCGGCGAGGCCGAGCGGCTGTCGCTCCTCGTGCGGGCGGGGGTGAACCCCGGCCTGCTCGGCGACCGCTGGGGCGAGGGGTTCCCGCTCGACTGGTTCAGCGCGCTGACGATCGTGCTGGCGGCGCTGATCGGCGGCGTGACGTTCACCGGCTCGCTCGTCGCGTGGGGCAAGCTGTCGGAGCGGTTCAAGCGCACGTCGCTGGGGATCCCGAACGCGCAGGCCGTCAACGCCGTGCTGGCGGGGGCGGCGCTGCTCGCCTGCCTGGCGTTCGTCGCCTTCCCGGGGCAGTACTGGCTCCTGCTGGGCGTGATCGCGCTGAGCCTGTACCTGGGGCTGGCGTTCGTCGTGCCGATCGGCGGGGCGGACATGCCGGTCGTCATCAGCCTGCTGAACAGCTACTCGGGGCTGGCGGCGTGCGCGGCCGGGTTCGCGATCAACTCGCCGCTGCTCATCATCACGGGCTCGCTGGTGGGGGCGAGCGGGATCATCCTCACGCGCATCATGTGCATGGCGATGAACCGCTCGCTGCGGAACGTGCTCTTCGTCGGGTTCGGGACGGCGCCCTCCGCCGCGACGGCGACGGGGGATCGCCGCGACGCGAACGTGATCGACGCGGAGCAGGCCTACTACCGGCTGGAGGCGGCGCGGCGCGTCGTGATCGTGCCCGGGTACGGCATGGCCGTGGCGCAGGCGCAGCACGCGGTGAAGGAACTCGCCGACCTGCTCGAGGCGAACGGGACGGAGGTGAGCTACGCGATCCACCCGGTCGCGGGGCGCATGCCGGGGCACATGTCGGTGCTGCTCGCCGAGGCGAACGTGCCGTACGAGCAGCTCGTCGACATGAACGACATCAACCCGCAGATGGGGCAGGTGGACGTCGCGGTGGTGATCGGCGCCAACGACACGGTGAACCCGGACGCGCGGGACAACCCGCGGTCGGCCCTCGCCGGGATGCCGATCATCGAGGTCGACCGGGCGCAGACCGTGTTCGTCCTGAAGCGTTCTCTCGGCGCCGGGTACGCGGGCGTCGAGAACCCGCTCTTCTTCAAGGACAACACGGCGATGGTGCTGGGCGACGCGAAGAAGACGGTGGAGGCGCTGATCGGGCAGTTCAAGGAGGCGTGAACCGGCGACCGGCATTCGGCAGCCGGCAATCGGCGATCGGCGATCGGGGCAGCGGGAATGGGCGGTCGGCGGATCCGGTCGCCCGATGCCGGATGCCGCCTCTCCGGGTCCCGGATGCCGGGCGCAAACGAAAAGCCCGAGCGGTCGCTCGGGCTTTCGTCGACGGGTGTGTGTCCGTTCAGTCGGTGTGCCCCGAGAGGCTCACATCGGCTCGGTACGCTTGACGCACGGCCTTTGGCCGGCTGCCCGTCGTGTGTGAGACCGTATCGGCGATCGTCGGTCGCGTCTTCAGTCTCGCACCGAGGGACGGGCGTGATCGGGCGTTCGCAGGGCTTCCCCTAGCCCGATCGGGGCCCGAGAACGCCGCTTCCTGGAACGGCTCCAAAGAGCATTCCAAGGAGCGGCCGGATCCGTCAGCGCTGGGCGGGCGAGCGGCCGAGGAGCGTGATCTCCAGGTCCCGCTCCTCCCCGTCCCGCAGGACGGTCACGGTGACGACGTCCCCGGGCTCGTGCCGGGCGAGCATCCCCATCCACTCGCCGACACCCAGGATCCGCTCCCCGTTCCAGGCCATCAGGCGGTCGCCCTCCTTGATGCCGCCGAGCGCGGCCGAGGTGCCCTCGGAGACGCCCTGCACCTGGATGCCGGGCTGGGAGGAGTTGTAGTTGCCGGGCATGATGCCGAAGCGGACCTTGATGGAGCCCATGCTCGGGCTGTCGCCGCTGCCCGCCGGCTCCGGGGGCGCGACGAACGCGAACCGCTCCGGACGCAGGGCCGCCTCCTCCACGATGCGGGCGAAGAGGTTCACCACGCGCACGGCCCCGACGCTGTTGATCCGCCACGCCTCGTCGTCGGCCGTGTGGTACTGCTCGTGCAGGTCCGCGATCATCGCGAAGAGGACGGGGACGTCGGCGGCGAGGAACGAGGCGTGGTCGGAGCGTCCGCTGATCCCCTCCGGCTCGCCGACGTCGAGCCCGCTCTCGGCGAGGAACGGCTCGAGCCACTCGGGCATGCCCTCGCCCGTGATCGCGCCGCTGAGGCTCAGGCGGTTCTCCTCGATCCGCCCGATCATGTCGAAGTTGACCATGAGGACGTGGTTCTCCATCGGCGCGATCGGGCGCTCGACGTACGCGCGCGAGCCGACGAGCCCCGACTCCTCCGCGTCGAAACCGAGGAAGAGGACGGAGCGCCGCGGCGTCTCCTCCGGCAGGGCGGCGTAGGCGTCGGCGAGCTTCTCCGCGACCATGAGCATCCCGGCCGTGCCGGAGGCGTTGTCGTCCGCCCCCTCGTGGATCCGCCCCGGGCCGGAGCGCGAGCCGAACCGCCCCATCCCGATGTGGTCGATGTGGGCCCCCACCACGATGATCTCGTCCGCGAGATCGCCCGAGCCGACGAGCAGCCCGCCGACGTTCTCGGCGAACACCGGGACGCGCTCGACCTCCGCGGCGAGGCGCACCTCGCCGGAGCCGACGTCGCGGACGAACGTTCCCCGGTCCGCCTCCGCCTGGAGTTCGCCGAGCGTCTGCTCCGCGCCGAGGTGGTTCAGGATCGTCTGGGCGACCTCGGGCGTCAGGCCGAAGACGGGGACGCCGACCAGCGGCTGGTCGCCGCCGTCGGGGATGCCGCCGGCCCGCGGATCGTCCGCCCGCGGCGGGTTCACGAGCAGGATCGCCGCCGGGTTGCGCGCCGCGACGGCGGCGAGCTTGCCGAACAGCCCGGAGTGCCGCGACCACCCCTGCCCGCCCGTGAAGAGGCTCCGCCCCCGCTCGTCCATGGGCTCGAACCGGAGGAGCATGGCGATCTTGCCGCTCAGGTCGGTGTCGGCCTCGAAGGAGGTGTACCCGTCCTCGCCCTCCTCGATGCCGTATCCGACGAAGACGACGGGCGCCTGCACGTCGCCGCCCGTGCCGTAGCCCAGGGCGCGGAAGTGCAGCCCGGGGATGAACTCGAAGCCGGGGCGCTTCCAGTCGATGCGGGGGGTCCCGAGCCGCTCGCCGGAGATCACCACCTCGTCGCCGATCGGGAAGGCCTGCCGGTACGACTCGCCGGGGGTGAGCACCTCGCTCCCGTCCAGCGCCCGCTCGCTCTCCGGGAACGGGGGCTCGAGCCCGGCGCGGCGCAGGTACCACTCCACGTACTCGCGGGCCAGCTCGCCGCCACGGGTCCGCGGATCCCGCCCCTCGAAGAACGGGTTCGCGAGCGTGGAGACGTGCTGATCGAACACGCGCACGTCCTCGGGCACGATCGCCCGGGCGGCCTGGATCGGGTCGACCGCCTGGGCCGAGAGGGAGAGGTCCGCACCGAGGGGGCGGGCGGGGCGGCGGTCGATCAGATCGCCCTCGCGGGGCTGCTCCCCGTGCGGAGCGGCGTGGGGATCGCCGTCCGGAACGTGCCCGCCGTGCTGCCCGGCCGCGAGGCCGGCGAAGAGACACAGGACGAGAGCGGCGGGGACGGCCGGGGCGGGGCGGACGGGCATCGTGTTCTCCGGGGCGTGCTCCCCGCGGGCGGCGGGGTGGGATCCTGGTTGTACGCCCCGGGAGCCGCGGGGGTGCAGGCCGGCGCAGGCCGGAAGGGGCGGGAACGGGGGAGCAAAGGCCAACGAAAAAAGCCCGGCCCATGGGGCCGGGCTCGTCGTTGTCGAAAGCGGGTGAGCGGATTCGAACCGCCGACATCTACCTTGGCAAGGTAGCGCTCTACCACTGAGCTACACCCGCGTGGGTGGGCCTCGCGGGGGGTGCCGCGGGCAGGAGCAAAGGTAGACCGGGCTCGTCCGGGTGTCAAATCTCCGGGCTCGTCGGAGCGACGGGAGCGAGCCCGCGGCGGGCTTCCCGGCCGCGGGTCAGCGGGCGGCGACGGAGGCGCCGGAGGCCGGCTCGCCCAGGGCCCGGTCGAGGGCCGAGAGGACCTGCCCGGGCGTGTAGGTGTCGATCACGATCGGCTCCCCCTCGGGGAGGGCGGGGCCGTAGACGGCCCAGGCGGGGATGCCCGTCCGCCCGATCGCGGAGAGGGCCGCCTCCCCGGCGGGGTTCGAGCCGGTCAGATCGACCTTCATCATGACGACGCGGTCGCCCCGGAGGACGGAGCGGACGGGCTCGGCGTCGAGGACGGTCTTCTCGAAGACCTTGCAGTTGATGCACCACTCGGCGGTGAAGTCGAGGAAGACGGCGTACCCGGCGTCGACGGCCGCCTCGAGGCGCTGCGGGTCGTAGTCGATCCAGGTCGAGGTGATGAACCGGGCCCCCGAGTCCTCCTGCGCCGCCCGCAGCGCCGCGATCGCCGCCTCGGCCCCATCTCCGGAGGCGCCGGCCTCGAGCTGCGCGATGGCCTGCGCGAGCGCGGCCTCGAGGCGCTCGACGCGGGCGCGTTCCGCCTCCTCCACCCGCGCGAGCGACTCGCTCCGCACGACGTGCTCCTCCCGCGCCCCCACCGCCGCCCCGATCCCGAGCCAGAGCCCGGCGAGCGCGAAGAGCGCCCCGACCGCCACGAAGGCCGCCCGGTTCACCGGCCTGCGGGTGATGGCGACGGTGCGCCACGCGAGCCAGCCCCCGGCGAGCACGACGACGATCGCGACGGCGAAGAGGTGGAGCTGGCGGGCGAGGAACGGGTACGTCGCCGCGAGGGAGATCAGCCCGGCCCCGAGGAAGAACAGCCCGGCCGCGACCATCAGCAGCCCGAGGAACTGCTTGACGAGTTCGCTCGCCGGCCCGGTGCGCGGCAGGCGGTCGATCAGGCGCGGGAACGCCGCGAGCACCAGGTAGGGCAGGGCCATCCCGACGCCGATCGACGTGAAGATGAGCATGACGACCGGGGCGCCCAGCGTCGTCGCCATCGGGATCAGCCCCCCCGCCACGAACCCGAAGCACGGCAGGCCGAGGACGCCGGTCATGACGCCGAAGAGGAACGAGCCGGCCTCGTTGTCCGTCTTCGGGTTCACCATGTACACCGACTGGGGGAGGTTCAGGGCGAACATCCCCATGAGCCCCATCGCCAGCAGGATCATGGCGACGCCGAGCCCGACGCTGACCCACCAGATGCCGAAGATCCGCGACGGGTCCGCGAAGGCGGAGACCAGCGCCGCCGGCACGCCGAGCGCCGCCCAGAAGGCGACGACGCCCGCGGCCATCCAGACCCCCAGGTAGAACGTCCGCCCGCGCGAGCCCGCGTGCTGGCTCAGCGTGAGCACCTTGATCGGGATGACCGGGAGCACGCAGGGCGTGAGGTTGAGCACGAGCCCGCCGGCCGCGGCCGCGACGCCGAGCACCAGCAGCCCGAGCACCCCGCCCCCCGAAAGCCGGATGCCGAAGAACGTCCCGGACGCCGGGGGCGGGGTCGGGGCGGCCGCGGGGGCCGGGGCCTCGGCGTCCGGGCCGGAGGAGCCGGCCGCGAACCCGCCGCGGCGCGGCCTGCCCGAGTCCGCTTCGCCCGCCTCCGCCCCCACGCCCGGGATGATGCCGGGGGGGATCGCGGCCAGGGCCCGCTCGCCCTCGGCGATGCGGACCGTCGCCGTGAGTTCGACGGTCCGCGGCGGGAGGCAGGTGCGGTCGTCGCACGCCTGGTACTGGACCGCGACGGGGAACGAGACCTCGCCGGGCTGCGCGTTGCGCCCGATCGTGAGCGGGACCTCGATCACCGTCCGCTTCGGCAGGACGCCGTAGGTCGCCCCCGCGTCGCCCGTCCGCAGGGCCTCGGGGACGGGCACCATCTCCGGGTCCGGGAACCGGGCCGCTCCGGCCGTCAGGCGGTTGGGCGTCCGCGCCTCCACCGAGACCGGGATCAGCATCGAGACGATGTCCTCGGGGCCGACGTTGCCGGGGGGGTAGGTGTGCCAGCCGTCGGCGTGCTCGAGCACGACGCGCAGCGTGGCGGACCCGCCCGGCGCTGCTTCGGCGGGCTGCGCCTCGAGCGTCACCCGCACCGGCTCGGACGCCCTGGAGGCCCCGCCGAAGCCGCCGAACGGGGCGGCCCCGCGGGCCCCCGAAGCCCCGACCGGGAGGAGCAGGGCGATCGCGGCGAGGATCAGCGGGAGGAGCGGGCGGCGGGTGTGCGTCATCGGCGTCTCGCGGGAGTGGGCGGCGGCCGCCGCGGCCGGCGGATCCGGGAGCGGGACGCGGCGCGCGCTTTGCTGCCTTCGCGGGGGTCCGGCGAGAGGAACCCGCGGGCTCCCGCATTGTTCCGGAGAAGAACGACGCCCGCCGGATCCGCCCCCCACGGGCGGTCGCTTCAAGCTTGTGAGAACAACCCGCCGATAGTCGGGCGGATGCGGGGCCGATCGCCCCAGAAACTAGGGTTTTCTCCCTAGGAAAGACGGACGCCCGAAGTCATGGCCGACGTTCTGGACCAAGCCGAAGTCGACGCGCTGCTCGCCGCGGCGGACACGAGCGACGTTCAGGAGGAGGAGCGCGCTGCGCTGATCTTCAGCCGCGGGCGCCGGGACCTCGAGAACGTCGAGATCCGCCAGTACGACTTCAAGCGCCCCGAGCGGGTCTCCAAGGACCAGATGCGGGCGCTGCAGACGCTGCACGAGACCTTCGCCCGGAACTTCGGGGCGGCGCTCTCGGGCTTCCTGCGCACCATCGTCGAGGTCAAGATCGCGACCTGCGAGCAGATGACCTACGGCGAATTCATCAGCGGGCTGCCGAACCCGACGAGCTTCAACCTGATCGAGGCCGACGGGTTCGACGGGCAGATGTGCCTCGAGATCAGCCCGCTGATCATCTACCCGATCATCGACCGCCTGCTCGGCGGGACGACGCAGGACCTGTTCATCCCGCAGCGCCCGATGACGCCGATCGAGACGCGCCTGATCGGCAACGTCACGAAGCGCGGGCTCGACGCCCTGGCCGAGGCGTGGCAAGGCGTGCGCGCGCTCAATTTCTCCGTCAGCGCGACGGAGTCGAACCCGCAGCTCGTGCAGATCGTCCCCCCGAACGAGGTGGTCGTCGTCATCGGGCTCGAACTCAAGATGAGCAACCGGGCGGGCACGATGAACCTGTGCATCCCGTTCAACGTGATCGAGCCGGTGATGGAGGAGCTGAGCGCCCAGAGCTGGTTCTCGAACACGAAGAACAACCGGCTGGGGGCGCTCAAGGATCGGATCGGGCGGCGGCTCGGGGCGGCCGCGACGAGCGTGAACGCCGTGCTGGCGGAGACGACGATCACCGTCCGGGACCTGCGCGAGATGCAGGTCGGGGACCTGATCGTGACCGAGAAGCCGGCGACCCGCCCCGTGACCCTGTGCGTCGAGGGGGAGCGGATGTTCCTGGCCCACCTGGGGCAGTACAAAGGCAAGCGGGCGCTGCGCATCATCCGCCCGTACCAGCCCGGCGACCGCGTCTAGCGCGGGCCTCGCCCCCGCCTCGTCCGACCCCCCGCCCGTTCCGGGCGGACGATTCCGGATTGCCTCACCGGGCCGGGTTGGCGCGCCCTGTTTGATATGGGGCGTCTGCGGGAGCTATCCTTTGCCGGGACGGAGCGTTCCGTCCCACGCTGGAGCGTACCGATGTCGCACCTTCGCGTGAACAGCGATGATCGCTGATCGTGCCAAGACGATCGATCGGTCTCCGTCGACCGACGCGGCCGCGGGCCTGCCCTCGCCGCGCCGGTCGCCGAGCGGTCCGGGTCCGTGTGCGTCGCGGGAGCGGCGGATGCGCTGACAGGAACCGGACAGCCCGGACGGCCGGACCTCCCGGCCGCTGCGGAGACCACGGTGCCATCGGGCGTCCGTGGTCGTTTTCGTTTTGGCCCGGGCACGGGCCGGAGCGGTTTTCGGAGCCCGCCGCGTGCGGGCGGGAGCCCGGCGCCCGAGGGCGGGCCCGCACGGCAGCAGCGACTCGGCAACAGGTTTGACATTTCCGGTTTGACAACAGGGGCCCCGCGACGGGGCGACAAACCAGCAACCCGAAGACGGCCCGCCGGGCCGGGAGCAAGCGGAAGACCATGTCGGCGATCAACACCCAGGAGATGCTCCGCATCCTCGATTCGATCTCGCGCGACCGGAACATCGACCGGCAGCTGCTGATCAACGACCTCGAGCAGGCGATGGTGTCGGCGTGCCGCAAGCACTACAACACCCTCGACGTCGAGGAGTTCTTCTGCCACCTCGACCCGCTGACGGGGCAGCTGACGATCACGCGGCACGGCGAGCCGCTGGACCTGGCGCCGCAGGCGCTGGGGCGGATCGCGGCGCAGACGTTCAAGCAGGTGATGATCCAGCGGTTCCGCGACGACGAGCGCGCGAGCCTGATGGAGGAGTTCGCCAAGCGGATCGGCACCGTGGTCACGGGCGTGGCGCAGCGGTACGACAAGGGCGCGCTGATCGTGCAGATCGACCGGGCCGAGGCGGTCATGCTCCGCAGCGAGCAGATCCCGGGCGAGCAGTTCGTCGCCGGCGACCGGGTGCGGGCGATGATCCTGGACGTCAAGGACATGGGCTCGCAGGTGAAGATCTACCTGAGCCGCGGGCACCCGGACTTCATCAAGCGGCTGTTCGAGGTCGAGGTCCCCGAGGTCGCCGAGCGGATCATCGAGATCAAGGCGATGGCCCGCGAGGCGGGGTACCGCACGAAGCTCGCGGTGGCGTCGATCGACTCGAAGGTGGACGCGGTCGGCGCGTGCGTGGGCGTGCGCGGCTCGCGGATCAAGAACATCGTCGACGAGCTGAACGGCGAGAAGATCGACATCGTACGGTGGAATGAGTCGTCCCAGATCCTGATCCAGAACGCGCTCAAGCCGGCCGAGGTGAACGAGATCAGCCTCTGCTTCGAGCTCGGCCGGGCGACCGTGGTGGTCCGGGACGACCAGCTCAGCCTGGCGATCGGCAAGCGCGGGCAGAACGTCCGCCTCGCGGCCCGCCTGACCGGGTGGGACATCGACATCCTCACCCCCGAGGAGTTCAACAAGGGCCTGGACATCATGTCCCAGACCCTGCTGGGCATCGAGGGGATCACGGAGGAGCAGGTCGACCGCCTGGCGGCGCTGGGGCTCGTCAGCATCTTCGACGTCGAGGAGGTCGGCGCCGAGGTGCTCGAGGCCGAGCTGGAGGTGACGCCCGAGGTCGCGGCGAAGATCGTCGAGATCGCGGGGGTCCGGGCGAAGGAAGTCGCCGAGCAGCAGCAGAAGGAGAAGGAAGAGGCCGATCGCCGCCGGGCCGAGGAGCAGGCCGCCGCCGAGCGGCTCCTCCGCGGCGAGGGGACGCCCGGCGAGGTGGACCCCGAGGCGGCCGCGGCCGCGATCCTCGGGGCCGGCTCGGCCCCGGCCCCCTCGGACGGGCAGGCCGCCCGCGAGGCGGGGGGCGAGGAGGCTCCGGGCGCCGTCCCGGAGACGACGGCCGAGGACGAGGCCCGCGCCGACAGCATCCTCGGCGGGTCGAACGGGTGAGGGAACGGCGGCGGGAGGACCCCGCCGCCGGCAGACAGCGTTTTTTCCTTACGAACACGAAGTCCGGGACACGGCGGAGCCCGCGGGTGAGGCGTGAAGCCGGGGTGGGGCGAGAAGCCAGGAGAACGGTTTGGCGACCAGAGTCTTCGAGATCGCGAAAGAGCTCGGCGTTCAGTCGAAGGTGATCGTGGAGAAGTGCCGCGCGGAGGGGATCCCCGAGAGCGCGGTGAAGAACCACATGTCCACCGTCTCGGCCGGACTCGAGGCCACGATCCGCGAGTGGTTCGGCGGCGGCGACGGCGCCGTCGCGACGGCGGTCGAGACCAAGGCCAAGGTCGACCTGGACCGCGCCCGGGCCAAGCCGCGCCGCGCCCGCGCCGCCTCCGCGAGCGGCGACGACGCGGACGCGGCCGAGAACCGCGCCGACGAGGCCGAGACGCCCGAGCAGACGGACGCCGCCGCCGGCGCGCAGCCGGAGGCCCGGGCCTCGGGCGAGCCGGCTCGCCAGGCGGCCGAGGCGATCGCGCAGGACGCCGGCCCCTCCCCCGCCGAGGCGCAAGCCGAGACGCCCTCGGCCGCGGCGAACGCCCCCGCGCCGGCGGCCCCCCGCAGCGTCATGCCGGCCGGGCTCTCCTCGACGCCCCCGCCGCGCGAGGAGCCGCAGATCCGCGGTCCGCGCCCCGCACCAGGGCGCCCCGAGGGCCGCCCCGGCGACGATCGGGCGCCGCAGCGCCCCGGCGAGCCGCGCGGGCCGCAGGGTCCCGGCGCCGGGCCCCCGGGCCCCGGCGCCCGCCCCGGCGCTCCCGGCGTCCGTCCGGGGCAGCCGGAGCGCCGCGCGCCGCGGATGAACGTGCCGGACCGCCCGCAGATCGTCCGCCCGGCGGGTCCGACGCTCGACACGATCAAGAAAGAGCAGATCAAGCTCTCCGGCCCGAAGGTCGTCCGCGTGGAGGCGCCCGAGCAGGTGGCCGTTCCGCGCCGGCGTCCGGCCGGCCCTCGCTTCGGCGCGGGCGGGCCCGCGGTGGGCGGGGGCGCCGGCTTCGGCGGTCCGATGGGCCCGGGCGGCCCGGACCGCGGCGGGCGCGGCGCCGGCCCGGGCGGGCGCCGCCGGGGCGACCGCGGCAAGGGCCGCGGCGGCGAGAGCGAGGGCGGCTGGAGCCAGCAGGACCTCGCCGAGCGCGAGATGCGCCTGTCGAAGGCGGGCGGCTACCTGCGCTCGCGCCGCAAGAGCCTGATGGGCGGCGGCGGCGAGCGTTCGGCGACGCCGGCGCAGACGGGCGGCAAGGTGACGATCGCCGAGCCGTTCAACATCAAGGATCTCTCGGCCGCGACGGGCGTGAAGGCTTCCGAGATCATCAAGAAGCTCTTCATGCAGGGCGTGATGGCCACCGTCAACTCGGGCATCGACACCGAGAAGGCGCAGGAGATCATGATGGACTACGACATCGAGCTCGTGGTCCAGGAGAAGAAGACGGCCGAGCAGGCGGTGCGCGAGAGCTTCGCGGACCGCGAGCGCATCGACGAGCGTCCGCGCGGCCCGGTCGTGACCATCCTCGGGCACGTCGACCACGGGAAGACGTCGCTGCTCGACCGCATCCGCAACGCGAACGTGGCGGCGGGCGAGGCCGGCGGCATCACCCAGGCGACGAGCGCGTTCCGCGTCCCCGTGCGGGCCGGCGAGGAGGAGAAGCACGTCGTCTTCATCGACACGCCGGGCCACGAGGCGTTCACGGCCATGCGGGCCCGCGGGGCGAGCGTGACGGACATCGTCGTGCTCGTGGTCGCGGCCGACGACGGCGTGATGCCGCAGACCAAGGAGTCGATCGCCCACGCGAAGGCGGCGGGCGTGCCGATCATCGTCGCGCTCAACAAGATCGACAAGGCCGAGGCGACGGACAGCAACATCCAGAAGATCCTGGGCCAGCTCGCCGAGCAGGGCCTGAACCCGCAGGACTGGGGCGGCGAGACCGAGGTCGTCCGCACCAGCGCCCTGAAGGGGACGGGCATCCAGGAGCTGCTGGAGATCCTCGACCTGCAGGCGCAGCTGCTCGAGCTGAAGGCGGACTTCAAGGGCCCGGCCCGGGGCACCGTCATCGAGGCCCGCCCGGAGGAGGGCCGCGGCAACGTGGCGAACATCCTCGTGCAGGAGGGCGAGCTGAAGGTCGGGGACTTCATCGTGATGGGCCGCGGCTTCGGCCGCGTCCGCGACATCACGGACGACCGCGGCAACCGCATCCGCTCCGCCACGCCGCCGATGCCGGTGCAGATCTCCGGCATCGACGCGCTGCCCGACGCGGGCGACAAGTTCTTCGTCACCGACTCGCTCAAGAAGGCCGAGCAGGCCGCCGAGCAGCGGCGGCAGAAGGAGCGCGAGGAGCAGCTCGCGCAGCCGAAGGTCACGCTCGACTCGCTGTTCGGCCAGATGGCCGACCAGGACCTGAAGACGATCAACATCGTCCTCAAGGCCGACGTGCAGGGCTCGGTGGACGTGCTCAAGAACGAGATCGAGAAGGTCTCGGGCGACGAGATCCGCGTCCGCGTGCTGCACAACGCGGTCGGCGGCATCACGGAGTCGGACGTCATCCTGGCCCAGGCCTCGAAGGCGATCATCGTCGGCTTCAACGTCATCCCGTCGGGCAAGGCCCGCCGGATGGCCGAGGACAAGGGCGTCGAGATCCGCCAGTACCAGGTCATCTACGACATCGTGGAGGACATCAGGAAGGCGGCGGAGGGTCTGCTCGAGCCGGAGCTGCGCCAGGAGATCCTGGGGCACGCCGAGGTGCGGCAGGTCTTCCGGGTGTCGAAGGTCGGCGCCGTGGCGGGCTGCTACGTCACGGACGGCACGGTCGAGCGCGACGCGTTCGTCCGCATCACCCGCAACGACATCATCATCGAGGACAACCGCAGGCTCAGCCAGCTCAAGCGGTTCAAGGACGACGCCCGCGAGGTCCGCGCCGGCATGGAGTGCGGCATGAAGATCGACGGGTACGACGACATCAAGGAAGGCGACATCATCGAGTGCTACAAGCAGATCAAGGTGAAGCGCACGCTCGCCTGACGGCGAGATCGCGGAGGGCAAAGGGTCGGACGGCAGATGCCGGATGACCAGGAGCCCGGCCTTGCGTCGCCGCCTGAACATCCGCGGACGGGCCCCTCCCGGCGCCCGTCCGCTTTCCGGATCTGCCATCTGACCCTCTGCCATCCGGCGGAACGCCCCCATGCTCGTCGGCACCCTCGAGTTCGAACTGCTGATCCCCGGCGCCGAGTCCCTCAAGGACAAGCGCCGCGTGATCCGTTCGCTCCGCGACCGGCTGCACCGCGAGCACATGGTCTCCGTCGCCGAGGTCGCCCTGCACGACCGGCTCGACGTCGCCGTGCTCGGGCTCGCCGTCGTCGGGCACGAGGGCGAGCGCGTCGGCAGCGTGCTCGACAAGGTCTCGACCAAGCTCCGCTCGCTCATGGACGCGGAGGTCGGCGAGATCCGCCGCATCATCTACACGCCCGACCGCGCCCCCCTCGAGACGCACCCCTCCGCCCAGCCGAGAGACCTGCCCGGCCTCGGCGAGGAACTCGACCGCGAGCTGCTCGACTACGCCGACGACCTCGGGGAGGACGGGCGGGGGCCAGGAGAGAGCGCCGCATGAGCAGCCAGCGCGTCGAACGCTTCGCCTCCACCGTGCAGCGGGCCCTGCAGGAAGAGCTCGGACGCGGGCTCAACGACCCGCGCATCCGCGGGCTCATCACCGTCACGCGGGTCGAGGTCTCGGGCGACCTCGAGCACATGAAGGCCTACGTCTCCGTCATGCCCGACGAGCACGCCAAGCTCACCATGCACGGGCTCCGAGCCGCCACGCCGCACATCCGCCGCCGCGTGATGCAGAAGGTCCACTCGCGCGAGTTCCCGTCCCTCCAGTTCATCTTCGACGAGGGGCTCAAGAACCAGCAGGAGGTCATCCGCCTCCTCGCCCTCGCCCGAGCGGAACGCGAGGCCCGCGAGCGGAACGGCGGGGCCGCGCCCGACGCCGGCAGCGCGACGACGCCCGACGCCGACGGGCCGGGGGAACAGGGATGAGCGAGCACGATCCGTCCGCGGGCCTGGAAAGCCTCGTCGCACGCCTCGCCGCCGAGCACCCGGACGCCGAGGCCGCCGCCGCCACGCCGCCGCCCCCGTCCGGGGCCGACGCGCTCGTGCACGAACTCGTCTACGCGATGCTCCTGTGGGACGCCTCCGCCGCGCTCGCCCGCGCCGCGCTCGCCCGGCTCCAGGAGGGCTTCGCCGACTACAACGAACTCCGGGTCGCCTTCCCCGACGAGACGGCCGCCCTCATGCCCGACGACATGCCGGCCCGCGGAGAACGCGCCGAACGGCTCCGCGCCGCGCTCAACCACGTCTTCCGCCGCGAGAGCGGGCTCACCCTCGCCCGCCTCGCCGACGGGGGCAAGCGCGAGGCCCGCGCGGCCCTCGCCTCGCTCGAGGGCGTTCCCCCCTTCGCCGCCGCCCGCGTCATCCTCTTCGCCCTCGGCGGGCACGCCGTCCCGGCCGACGCCCGCATCGTCCGCCTCCTCGCCGAGCACGGCGTCCTCGAACCGGGGACGGAGCCGGCCGACGCCGCGGGCAAGCTCGAACGCCTCGTCAAGGCCCAGGACGCGAAACGCGTCTACGCGTTGCTCGAGGCCGCGGCCTCCGCCGCCGGGCCCGAGCCGGCCGCGTCCAAGCCCGCCCGCAAGCCGGCCGCGAAGTCCTCGCGCTCCCGCACCGCCGCGACGAAGAAGACCGGCCGCTCCCGGAAAACCGCCTGACCGGGGGCCCCCGCTCCCCCCGCCGACCCCGGAGGATGCGTGGCGTCCCGAAGCAGCACCCAGCGGCTCGCCCCAGCCCTCGCGGCCGTGCTCGCCGCCGCGGCGGGATGTGCTGCGCCCTCCCCCACCGCTCCCATCGAGACGCCCGGCGCGCTCGCGCCCGCCCGCGTTCCCACGCCGCTCGAGCGTCTGGCCGTCGAGCAACGCCGCACGCCCCGGCCGGCCGACCGGCACGCCATCCTCGCCCGGCTCGGCGAGGAGGCGGCCTGGCTGCGTGACCGCCCCGCCCCCGCGGACGCCGCCCCTGAACCCCTCGACGCCGCCGTCGCCCGGCTCGCCGCCCGCCCGGTGGACTTCGCCGGCCCGGCGCCCCACGCCGCCCCCCCGGACGCCGGCAACGCCGAGACCGCGGCCCGCCTCTACGCCTCCGGGCGCTTGCAGCGTCTGGCCGGCGAATCGCTCGCCGCGGCCGGGGTGCTGGAGCGGGCCGCCCGCCTGGACCCCGCCTCTCCGCGGCTGCTCGAGGAACTCGCCGAAGCGCAGACGGCCGCGGGGCTGGAGGCCCTCGCCCGGACCTCCTTCCGCCGGGCGGTCGCCGCCGGGTCCGACGGCCCGCGGGCCCTCCTCGCCGTCGCCCGCGACGAGCGCGACGCCGCCCGCGACGCCAACGCCGCGATCGTCGCCGCCCGCGCCCTCCGCTCCGAACGCCTGACGCCCGAGACCCGCCCGCTCGCGCTCGCCATCCTCTCGGACGCGCTCGCCGCCGGCGACCAGGAGGCGGCCGCGGCGGAGGCCGCACGCCGCGCCGTCAAGGCCGTGCTCGATCTCGGCGAGCGCTCGGTCGTCGTCGACCCGCGGTACACCGCGGACCTCCAGGCCCTGTTCCGCCGGATCGCGGACCTGGGCCTCCGGGCGGGGGACGACGCGCTCCGCCGCGGCGATCTCGAGCAGGCCCTCGCCGACTACCGCATCGCGGCCGAGGCCGGCGGGCTGCGGCGCGGCGAGATCGAGTCCCGGCGGCTGCTGACCCTGACGCTCGCGGGGCGCCCGGCGGAGGCGGCCGCGGCGCTGATCGCGGCCGTGCGCGAGGAACCCGCCCCGATCACGCCGCGACGCGTCGCCTGGCTGCGGACCCTCGCGGAGACCGACGAGCGGACGCGCCGCGAGATCGCGGCCGAACTCGAACGCCTCGGCGCCGAGCGGGCCGACGCGCCGCGCAGCGTGCGCGAATCGCTCCTCCTCGCCCGCACCGCCGTCGCCGCCGCGCCCGATCCGCTCGGGGCGATCCTGCCGTGGGTCCGCTCGCACGGACTCTCGGCCCGCGTGCTCGACGCGGCTCTGGCCGGCGCGGACGAGGCCGAACTCGTCCGCCGCGGCGTCGCCCTCGTCGCCGCCGATCCCGCCGCCGCGAGCCCCGTCGCGGACGCCGTGCTCTGGCGCACCGCCGACCCCGCCGCCCTGCGGGCCGCGCTCGCCGACGCCCAGTCGCCGGCCGGACGCCTCCTCCACGCCGCCACGGTGCTGGAGATGGGCTATCCCGAACTCGTGCCGCCCGGGCTCCCCGCGGACGCCGACGCCGACGCCGAGATCCGGACCGGGTTCGACGCCCTGCTCGCCGAGGCCGCGGCCCAGCGCGGCGACTGGGCCGCCTACAACGCCGCGCTCGACCGCCTCCGCCAAACCGCCGAGCCCGAGGGCCTCCCGCTGCTCCGGGCGCTCGTCGCCGGGCAGCGGCTGGCCGAGGCGTTCCCCCTCGCGCGGCGGATCGCCGAGCGCGAGCCGACGCCCGACGCGTTCATCCGCGTCGCCGCGCTCGCGGGGCTCGCCGGCTCGCCCGAGGAGCAGGAGCAGGCCCTCCGCCGGGCCGCGGAACTCGATCCCTACGCCCCCGAGCCCCTCGCCGGGCTGATCGCGATGCACTCCCCCGGCGGGGCGCTGCCCGACCGCGAGCGGGCCCGGACCGTCGCCCGCACGCTCGGCGAACGCCTGCCCGGCAGCATCCAGATCGCGATCCTGGCCGCGCGCGAGCAGATCGGACGCGGGCTGCTGGCCGACGCCGAGCGGACGCTGCTCGCCGCCGAGGGCGTCCGACGCGACCCGGAGGCGCTGGCGATGCTCGCCGGCGTCTGGGCCGCGGCCCAGGCCCGGGGAGACGCCGACGCGGCCGTGCGCGGGCGCGACTTCCTCGCCCGCCTCGCCGGCGAGCGCCCCCTCCGCCCGGAGCCGGCGCTGCGGCTCGGAGAACTGCTCCTGGCGGGGGGCGACCACGACGCCGCGGCCGAGGCGGTCGACGACGCCGCGAAGCGCCTCGGGCACCACGAGATCGGCCGCCTCCGGGAGCGCATCGCGCGCGAGGCCGGCGACGCGGAGGGCGCCGCCCGCCTCGCCCGCGAGCGGCTCACCACGCGCGGGCGCGGCATCCACCTCTGCCTCGAACTCGCGACCCTCGCCGACGCCTTGGGCGAGCCCGCCCTCGCGGCCCGCGCGGTCTCGGAGATCCCGCCCGAGGCCGAACTCTCCGCCGGGCAGCGCGAGACGCTCGCCCACGCCGCGGCCTCGCTCGCCGCCTCCGCCCTGCGGGCCGGCCCGCAGAAGGAGGGCGCCCGGGCCGCGGACGCCTCGCTGGCGCTCTTCGACGCCCTCGACGCGCGGGATATTTCCCTCGCCCGCGACCGACGCGAGACGCTCGTCCGCCTGCGCGCCCTCGCCGCTCCGCCCGACCTCGACCGGCTCCGGCACGACATCGAGTCCGGCATCGCCGAGGGGATCGAGGCCGAGGACCTGTACGCCCTGGCGGCCGGCTTCCTCGCCGCGGCGGAGCGGGACGAGGCGGCCTACGGCCTGCTGCGCCGCGCCGTGACCGGCGCTCCGGAAGGCCCGCCCCGCCCGGAACTCGTCCGGCTCTGGCTCGAACTCATCGGCTCGCGGGGCGACGCCGACGACGCCCGCGCGGCCGTGGAGGCCGTCGAGGCGGCGGGTCTGCTCCAGCAGGCCGCGGAGGTCGTGCGCCTGCGCGAGTCCGACCGCACCGACACCCCCGCCCGGGCGCGGGCCGGGATCCACTACATGGCCGCGACTTTCGCGGCGTACTTCGACCGCCCCGAGGCCGAGGGGCTCTACCGCGCCGCGCTCGCGGAGGACCCGGACCACCCCTGGGCCGCCAACGACCTCGGCTACCTGCTCGCGGAGCAGAACCGCGACCTCGCCGAGGCCGAGCGTCTGCTCGAACGCGCGCTCGGGATCCTCCCCGACGAGCCGTCGATCATCGACTCGCTCGGGTGGGTCCGCTACCGCCTCGGCGTGCTGGAGGACCGCCCGCCGCGGGAGGGGGCGATCACGCTGCTCCGGCGGGCGACGCAGATGGACCGCGACCCCTCCTCGGACATGTTCCGCCAGCTCGGCGACGCGCTCTACCGCTCGGGGGATCGGGGCGGCGCCCTCGCCGCGTGGACCCGCGCCTTCGAACTCGCGAACGAGCAGATCCGCGCCGCCTCGGAGCGGGCCCCGGGCGCCCGGCCCTCCCCCGCGATGCAGCGGGCGCTGGAGGCCTCCGACGCCGTCGCGGAGCGGCTCAGCGCGGTCCGCCGCGGCGCGGAGCCGGAACTGCCGGAGATATCATCGCAGAGCGAGGACCCCGAGCGGTCCGACGCGCGGGCGCCCGAACCCGGGCGGGAGCCGCAACCAGACCCCCAACCCCAGCGGAAGGCCCGGCGACGGGCGGACACCGCGGCGGAGTGATCGCATGGCCGGGCACAGCAAGTGGGCGAACATCAAGCACCGCAAGGCCGCGCAGGACAAGAAGCGCGGCAAGATCTGGACCAAGTGCTCCAAGGCGATCATCGTCGCCGCCAAGAACGGCGGGCCCGACCCGGCGACGAACCTCGCGCTGCGCTACGCCATCGACGAGGCCAAGTACGCCAACATGCCCAAGGACACGATCCAGCGGGCGATCGACAAGGGCGCCGGCTCCGCGGGCGGCGAGGACTACCAGCAGAACATCTACGAGGGCTACGGCCCGGCGGGCACCGCCCTCATCGTCGAGGCGCTGACGGACAACCCGACCCGCACCGTCAACGACATCCGCATGATCTTCAAGAAGGGCGGGGGCAACCTCGGCAACTCCGGCTCCGTCGCCTTCATGTTCGAGACCAAGGGCCGCTTCATCATCGAGGGCCGCAGGGACGGCAAGGCGCTCTCGGAGGACGAGGTCATGGAGACCGCCCTCGAGGCCGGCGCCGAGGACGTCCAGAGCCCCGAGCCGGGCGAGGAGGATCCGATCTTCACCGTCCTGTGCGCCGCGACCGACTTCGCGCAGGTGAAGGAGGCGCTCGAGGCCTCCACCCTCACCATCCGCGACGCGGAGATCGCCAAGATCCCGCAGCAGTACGTCTCCGTCGCGGGCGAGGACGCGCAGAAGGTCCTGAACCTCATCGAGGCCCTCGAGGACAACGACGACGTCCAGAAGGTCTACTCCAACGCCGACATCCCGGACGACGTCCTCGCGGCGATGGGATGAACCGACGGCCACTGCTCGCGCCGGGGGGCGGCGAAGATCCAGCGGTGGCCGGGGAGAACGCGCCAACGCGCCAACGCGGGAACGCGTCAACACGGGAATGCGCCGTGGACGATCCCGCGCGTTGGCGCGTTCTCCTCCGCTCCTTCCCCGCCCCCTTCTACCCTCCCCCCATGCGCGGCTGGGCGACGTTCGACCCCACCAGGACCTACCGCTACACCCTCCACCGCCGCTGGGCGCCGGGCGGGCGGCGGTGCTGCTTCGTCCTGCTGAACCCCTCCACCGCCGACGCGAAGCTCCTCGACCCGACGAACCGGCGCGTCGTCGCCTACGCCCGCGCCTGGGGCTTCCACGCCGTCGAGACCGTCAACATCTTCGCGCTGCGATCGACCGACCCCAAGGGGCTCTACCGCCACCCGGAGCCGGTCGGCCCCGGGACGGACGCCGCCATCCGCCGCGCCGCGCGCCGGGCGGACCTGGTCGTCTGCGGGTGGGGCGAGCACGGTCGGCTGCTGGACCGCGGCGCGGCCGTGCTCGCCATGCTCCGCGCCGCCCGCGGCGTCGCGCCCAAGCTCGCGCACCTGGGGCTCACGAAGTCGCTCCAGCCGAAGCACCCGCTCTACCTGCGGGCGGACCTGCGCCCCGTCGCGATGCTCCCCGGCGACGCGTAGTCAGTCCTCGCGCGGCGCGGCCTGGAACGGGGCGAGCGAGACGCCGAAGCCCGTCTCCCCGCGGATGTTGTCGTACGAGAACCGGAAGCCCAGCGTCAGGTTCGGGAACGCGCGGAAGACCTGGGCCGAGATGTTCGACCAGTCCCCCTCCTCCGTGTTGTACTGCGCGAACGCGACCACGCGGTACTTGCTCGTCAGCCGCGCGATCGCCACCAGGTCGATGAACATCGCGTCCTGGCTCTCGATCCGCCGCAGGCTCACGCTCGACGTGAACACCGACCCGTGCTCGATGATCGCGCCGACGGCCGTCTGCTCCGTCTCGTCGTCGGCCGCGTCGTAGATCCACAGACCGGAGAACGCCAGCGCGTCCGTCGCCCGCCAGACGGCCTCGACGGTCGCGAACTCACCCGCGACGCCCAGCTCCGGACGCGGGTCGTACCAGCGTCCGATCGGCGTGTCGTAGAAGAACGGGAAGCCGCTGCGCTCCTCGTCCTCTAGCTCCCCGTCCTCGCCCCAGACGTACGACGCGTCCACCTGGAGCACGTCCACGCTCCGCCACCGCCCCGGCCCGCCGCGCTTCGTCTGCCACGTCTGGTCGATCGCAACGCGGTACATCGTGCCGTCGATCAGGTTCTCCACGCCGTCGTCGTAGACGGGCAGCTCGCCGCGCTCCACGTCCGTCCACGCCGACCACACCGTCAGCGACGGCTCGACGATGTGCCGCGTGCGGTACAGGTCGAACACCCGCGAGTCGACGCGGTCGTTGACGCGCTGGAAGCTCGTGCTCACCGTCACGCCGGCGGCGCCCCAGAACCGGGTCGTCGAGTCCTCGTCGGAGCCGATCGCCGCGCGGTAGTCCTCGAAGTCGTCGTCGTACCCCGTGAACCGCCCGACGACGAACGGCGTCAGCCGGAGCGCGCCGCCCGAGTCCCCCAGCGGCACGTCGAGGTCGGCCGTGATCTCGTGCCGCGTGTCGAACCGCAGGCGGAACTCCTCGTCCAGCCCCGCCTCCCGCTGCGCCTCGCCCAGGCTCACCGCGGCGGGGATGCCCAGCGTCCGCATCGACCGGAAGCCCGGCAGCCCGTACGCGTCGTTCTCCACCTCGCTGAACCGGAACCGGGTGTTCGAGGCGCGGGCCTCCCAGAAGTAGGTCAGCAGCCCGGGCCGGTCCTCCAGCAGGTCGATCGCGGTGCCCACGAACTCGGCCTCCGGCAGGTCGTCCGTCGTGTACCCCGGCGTCTGGAGGAGCCACTCGTTGGCGATGAAGTCCATCGCCTGCGCGTTGGCGCGGATGCTGAGCTGCCCCTGCTCGTACCGCCGCCGCACCTCGATCTCGTTGCGGAACTCCATCTCGCTCGCCGAGAGCTGCGGGTAGAGCGACTGCAGGAACGCCGGGTCGCTGATCCACGATCCCTGCGCCAGCAGCGTCCACCCCTCGGCGAACGCCCAGCGCTCCCGGACGAGCGCGACGCCGCGCATCTCCTGCGGCGAGTCCGCCTTGTACCCCGACTGGAAGACGTCGTCGCCGGTGTCGTTCGGCAGGAAGTACCCGAAGAACCCGCCGGCGTGCGCCGGGCGCTGCCAGTCCACCGTCAGCCCGAGCCCGGGGCCGCGCTCGAAGAACGCGTCGATCGCCAGCGACGCCGTCACCCCGCTCGGCGGCTCGATCCCCGCCAGCAGGAACGGCTCCCACAGCGTGCGGATCACCGGCCCCGTCCGGTTCGAGTCCTCGAACCCGATGTTCCGCAGCGGGAAGCGCGTCGGGTCCCCGCGGTACATCGGCCACCAGAAGAACGGCAGCCGCCCGCCGGCCAGCATCCGGATGTTCCGCGCGTCGACCTCGGTGTAGTCCTCGAGTTCGCCGTCGTACCCGCGGCGCTGCCGCTGCGTCACCGTCACCCGGTTCGCGCCCAGCGAGAGGTGCGGCCGGAAGAACGCCGTGTTCGAGACCTCCGCCTCCTCGAGCCGGAACTGCCGCGCCGCCTCCTGGCGGATCGCCTCGGCCCGCATGTAGATCGGCATCCGCACCAGGTCGGAGTACGTGTAGAACACCGCCTCGACCATCAGCGCGCGGTTCGAACGCACGTCGTAGTACACCCGCGGCGCCCGCAGCGTGTAGTTCCCGTCCGTCGCCACCACCCCGCCCTCGAGGTAGATCCCGCGCACCCGGTCGCCGTCGAACCGCGAGAGTTCCTCCTCCAGCGGGCCCGGCTCCAGGAAGACCACCGCCCGCTCGGCCGTGATCTCCAGCGTCCGCCGCTCGCGACGCTCCTCGTACTGCACCGCCACGCCGCCGGAGAGCACCAGCACGTTGTCCCGCTCCCCGGACTCGAGCGCGATCCCCCCCTCGGCCGCGAAGAAGAACCGGCCGTCCGCCGAGAAGATCGGCGCCGTCGCCCGCGCGTCGGGCTCGCCCGGCGGGCCCGCGGCGGCATCGTCCGGATCGACCGGCCCGAAACGCTCGCTCGCCGGCAGCCCCGGGGCCTCCGCCGCGCGCCGCGGCGCCCCCATCCGGGCCCGCGCATCGGCCGCCCGCGCCAGCAGCCCGCCCGACGCCTCGTCCCGCCGCCCGTCCGGCGCCCCGCGCCGCACGATGTCCGCTCGCACCGCCGGCGCCTCGTCCACCGCGATCAGCCCCACCACCGGCAGCCGCTCGGCCGAGACCGCGATCGCCGCGTCGGCCGTCGGCGTGTCGACCTCCTCCAGGTACGCGTACACGCGGTAGAGCGTCCGGCCGCCGGCGGCGCCCTCGCGCTGCAGCGTCACCACCGCCCGCTCGGCCTGGAACGTCTGCCGCCCCAGCGTCAGCCGCCCGTTGCCCCGGAGCAGGATCCGCTGCAGCGTCCCCGGATCCCCCGGATCGGCCCCCGCCGGCTCGCTCCACAGGCGGACCTCCGTCGCGGAGAAGCCCAGCCGCCCCGGCACGGCCTGCGCCGGGAGGGCCGCCCCGCCCGCCGTCCGGGCCCCCGGCGCCTCCGCCCGCAGATCTTGCGCGAGCGCGGCGCACGGCAGCCCGGCGAAGAGCGAGAGCACCATCGCCCGGAGGGCGGCCGTTCGTGATCCTCGGAACCTGCGCCGCATGAGGCGGGGAGGGTACGGCGGCCGGGGCGGGGGCACAAGTTCGCGACGCCCTCCACCGGGCGGCCCTCACCCGCCCGGCGCCGCCTCCGCGGCTTCCCCCTCCGGGCGCATCGTGGAGAAGTACGCCATCGCCACCCCCCCGAGCGGGAGCCACAGCGCGTCCAGCGCCTCCTCGGCGAGCTGCTCCGCCGAGCGGATCCGACCCGAGCGCACCCGCTCCGTCAGCACCCCGACCACGTTCTCCGCGGCCGCGATCCCCTCCCCCGCGATCTCGAACTGCACGTCCGTCCGCGGCGCGAACGTCTGCACGAGCGGCGCCCGCGTCGGCGGGACGAGGTACCACCCCGTCCGCTCCACGACCGGCGAGTCCGCCGGCTCCGTCCGCTGGAGCACGAGCCCGAGCATCGGGATCACCGGCCGCCCGTTCCAGAGGACCGCCGCCTGCTCGTCGTTCACGTACGCCGTCGTCACCGCGAGCCTGCCCTGCTCGATCCAGGCGTCCGGCACCGCCAGGAGCTGGAGCATGTACCCGCGGAGCCGCTCGCGGCTCAGCCCCCCAACGCCCGACGAGGAGAGCGGCCCGAACCCGCCCCCGCGCGGGCGCGACCCGCGGCCCGGCGCCATCGGGTTGAACCCGAGTTCCCGGAAGAGCTCCCCGCTCGAGAGCTTGCCGAAGATCGTCTCGTCCCGACCCGCCGCCCGCGCGGCCTCGAGTTCCGCCCGGATCGCGGCGATGTCCTCCGGGAACGCCGCGCGGGACTCCTCCGCCAGCACCCCGATCGCGTTCATCAGCCGCCCCAGGCGGGCGAACAGCTCGCGCTCCCGCTCCCCCTCGACCAGCACGGCCTCGGGCAGCCGGTCCGCGTCCCCGTTCTCGATCATCCGGCGGATCGAGGCGACCGTCTCCTCCGGCGTGGCGAACGAGTACTCCTCCTCACGCCCGGAGCAGGCGGCGAGGGCCAGCAGCAGCGCCGCGGTCGGGGCGGCCCGGAAGGTGCGGGAGCGGGCGAAGGAGAGCACGCGGGATCGTAGATCGCGGGGGCGCAGAAGCCGCGCACCGCGCCCCGTACGATCCGGCATGCGGCTGACCGTCAACGGCGAAGAGCAGGAACGCGACGTGCGCACGATCGGCGAACTGCTCGATCAGCTCGGGCTCGCGCGGGCGATCTGCGCGGTCGAGGTGAACAAGAAGGTCGTGCCGAAGCGCGAGCGCGACGCGTTCGAGCTGAGCGAGGGGGACCGGGTCGAGGTGGTGACGCTCGTCGGGGGGGGATGAGCCGGCGTCAGAGGCCGGACGGGGCTTCGCCCGCGCCCTGCCGGGCGCCCGCCGCGAGCAACCCCTCGATGCGGTGGAGCGTGTCGCGGATGTCGCCGAGCACGGCGCCGTCCGCCGGCAGCGCCGCGCCCGCCGGATCGCGCGGGGCCTCGGGGGCCGGGGCCCGGTCGTGCATGCGGTCGCGCTGATCCAGCACGGCCTCGCGGAAACCGTGGGCGTCGACGATCCCGATCAGGCTCACGAGGCTCTGCCCCGGCCCCGCCGACTGCCCGGCCGTCTCCACGCGGAACCCGTGCAGCCCCATCGCCCGCATGATCGGCCCCTGCACCATCTGCAGGTCGGTGATCTTGTCGAGCGGGAGCGTCGACTCGGTCCGCGTGAGGATCCCCCTGCGGATCTCGAGCGTCCGGTCCGTCAGGGTGCACCCGAGCCGGTCGATCCAACGCTGGACCAGCGCCCGCCCGGCGATGAAGTATGCGATCGCGATCGGCAGCCCGATGATCGTGCACGCCAGCACGACCGTGCCGGAGAGCAGGTAGTAGTCCTTCAGCCTCGGGCTGAACTCGGCGTGGCGGAGGACGCGGTGGCGGGACATTCGATCACCTCCGGACGCGTTGTTCGGGCCGGGCCCGTGCCGCTTTCAAACGCTCCCGACCGCGGGCAGCGGACACGCACCTTCCACGCCCGGACGCATCAGGGGCCGGGGCGCAGGGCCCACCGCGACGCGGCGACCGCGAGCGTGCGGCCCGACCCCGCTTCCGAGAGGTGATGTCTCAGCGCGAGCACGCCGCCGCCGGAGGGGGAGGCGACGGCCGTGCGCGCCAGCACCTCCTGCCCGAGCACGGCCTCGGCATCGAACCGGACGCGGAACTCCGTCGGCGCGTGCGTCTCCCAGAGCGTCGCGGGCGCCGAATCGAGCGCCCAGCGGACGTAGTGGGCGTTGTTCACGTGCCCGTTCCAGTCGATGTCGTGGTGCCCCACCGTCACGCGGCGGGCCGATTCCGCGGGAGCGGGGGCGTCGGGCTCGCCGAGCGGCGGCGGATCGTCCGCCTCGGGGTCGAGCACCGGGTCGAGCTGGTGCGGGCCCAGGTCGCCGAGCCGGTCGCGGAACCGCAGCGGGCGGCGCGTGGTCGCGTCGAGGTAGATCCACTCCGTCGTGCACCGGGCGAGCGGCTCGCCCTCGGGCGCTCGCGAGCGGACGAGGAAGTCGCGGCAGAAGCGCAGCGGGGTGGTGCGCGTGGTCGGGAAGGTGCGGATGTGCAGCTCTTCGCCGGCCGCGGGCGAAGGGTGAGCGGGGTCGAGCCGCAGCCAGAGCGTCCGGAGCACCCACGCCCGGTCCTGCGCGAGCAGCTCGTGCACGCCGAGCCCGACGGTCGCCGCCCCGGCGTCCGCGGCCTCGCCGATGAGGACGACGAGGGCGGGGATCGTCAGGCGGTGGTGGCGGTCCAGTTCCGTCAGCCGGATCGGGAACGAGAGGCGGGCGTGAGCCGGCGGGAGCGCCGGAGAGAGGTCGGACATCCTGAAGTGTTGGCTCGGCGTCGTCGGGAGCCGACGCCGTCCGCTCTCCGATACACCGCTGCGGCCCGGCTCGCCCCGCCGCACGCTCTCCGGGCGATGGGGCGGGTCACTCTCCCGGGATGTACGAGATCGCCCCCTCCATCGGGCTGCTCGCCTGCGCGTACCGGCGCTTCGGGATCCGCCCCGCGAGGTAGCTCTGCCGCCCGGCCTCGCAGGCCTTGCGCATCGCGTGGGCCATCATCAGCGGGTGCTGCGCGTGCGCGATCGCCGTGTTCAGCAGCACCCCGTCCGCCCCGAGTTCCATCGCCCGGCTCACGTCCGACGCCCCGCCCACGCCCGCGTCGACGATCACCGGGTAGCCGGGATCCCCCTCCTTGAGCAGCTCCATGCAGAGCACGATGTTGTTCGGGTTCGCCACGCCCTGCCCGCTCCCGATCGGCGAGCCGGCCGGCATCACGCTCGCCGCCCCCGCCTCCTTGATCTTCACCGCCACGATCGGATCGTCCGACGTGTAGCAGAGGACCTTGAAGCCGTCCGCGACCAGCTCCCGCACGGCCTCGAGCGTGCCCACGGGATCGGGCAGCAGCGTCTTCTTGTCCCCGAGCACCTCGAGCTTCACCCAGTCCTTCCCGGGGTTGCCGAGCTGGTCGAGCAGCTCCCGCCCGAGGCGGGCGACCCGCACCGCGTCCTCGGCCGTGAAGCACCCGGCCGTGTTCGGCAGGATCGTGTACCGCGAGGTGTCGATGAAGTCGAGCAGGCTCTGCCCCTGCTCGTTGTACAGCCGCTCGCGCCGCACGGCCACGGTGACGACCTCGCACCCGCTGGCGTCGAGGCAGCGCTGCATCGTCTCGAAGTCCTTGTACTTCCCGGTGCCGACGAGCAGGCGCGACCGGAACGTGCGCCCGGCGAGGGCGAGCGGTTCGAGGCCGGGCTCCACCCAATATTCGGCGTCGGCGGCCTGATGGCGTGCGGTGAAGGGCATGTCGGAGTTTAGGGATGTGCGCCCCCTCCCGCGAGTACGCTGGCGGCCGCAACAAGAGGATCCACAGATGGCCACGCGATTGACGCTGAGCGCGCTGAAGGGTGTTCCACGCGAGACCTTCGTCCACGAGGTCGAAGCCGAACTGGCGAAACGCACGATGCCTGTCGGGTCGCCGTGGGTGTCTCGGGCTTGGGAGCCGGCGCCACCGAAGGAGTACATCGGCGTCTGGCGGGACGATGTCGTGTGCATTGCTCCGGACTCATGGACGGTCGCCGAGACGCTGAGCCGCCGGTACGGGTGCCCCTGGCTCGAACTGCGGATACAGGAGGGCGACCACTGGGACATGACGGCGTGCGTCGCCGGAGAGGTGGTCGCCGACTTCAGCACGCGCGTTGCCGCGTTCGACCACGACGGGACAAGGCCGCGTCCCTGGAAGGCCGGAAACCTCGACAAGTTTGTCGCGGCCTGGGGCGTTCCGGCTCGTCTCGTGCAACCCTATCTGGTCGACTGGGACGCTGCCGGCCCCGGCAGGGCATTTCTCGATGACAAGCACGAGCGAGGCGACTGCTTCCAGCTCATGGACTTCATGCGTGCGATCGGCGTTGAAGATCCATACGGGCACCCGGAGCGATTCACATTCCACGGCCCGGACTTCAGGGCGGTCTACCGTCCGCTGCCGCTCTGGCGGCGGTTCGTCCGCCAGATGTCCGTTTGGACGCGCGGCGTGAACCCCGACGTCCCTCGGATGTCACGCGGACAACGGAAGCTGTGGAGGCAACGACGGGCGGCGATCCGGCTCGTCCGGATCAAGTAAACGCCGTCCCCCGGAACATCTCCGGCGGTCTCGCTTCGCGCACGCCGTCACCCCACCTCCCCCAGCAGCCGCATCTCCGCCCCGATCAGCCGCAGCCGCAGCACCATCAGCGCCAGCCGCGCCGCCCACGCCCGCACCGCCTCCCGCCCCCCGCGGAACCGGAAGTGACGCACCTCCGTCGGCCACCCCCGCGACGCCAGCCCCACGAACACCGTCCCCACCGGCTTCGCCTCGCTCCCCCCCTCCGGCCCCGCGATCCCCGTGATCGCCAGGCAATGCGTCGCCCCACCCTCCCCCGCTCGCTCCGGATCCGCCTGCCCCACAGCGTGCCGCGAGGCCGTCAGCCCCCCCTCGGCCATCGCCCGCGCCACCTCCGCCGAGACCGCCCCGTGCTGCGCGATCAGCTCCGCCGGCACCCCCACCAGGCTCGTCTTCATCGCGTTCGCGTACGTCTGCCACCCCCCGAGGAACACGGCCGACGAGCCCGCCACGCTCGTCACCATGCTCCCGAGCATCCCGCCCGTGCAGGACTCCACGACGCACAGCGTCTCCCCCCGCTCCCTCAACAGCCCGACGACGTGATCGGCGATCGGCTCCTCCGGCGCGTCCCCCGCGGGAGCGACGCCCATCACCGCCGGCCCCAGCAGCTCGCGGATCCGCCGCTCGTCCGCGTCGAGCAGCGCCTCCGCCTCTTCGACGCTCATCCGCCCCTGCACCCGCAGGCGGCACGTGATGACGTGCTTGGAGGCCGTCGTCCCCACCAGCGGCACGCGCCCCCGCCGCATCATGTCCCCACCGGCCTCCAGCCGCTCGGCCACCCAGCTCTCTCCCAGCCCGCACGTGCGGATGATCCGCGTCCGCACCGTCTCCCCCGCCGCCCGCCGCAGCCCCCCGACCACGTCGCGCTCCAGCATCGGCGCCATCTCCCGCGGCGGCCCCGGCAGGCAGTACACGTCCGCCGCCTCACGCCCCTCCCCACCCTCCGCTCCCCCACCGGACGCCTCGATGCCCCGCATCGAAGCCTGCTTCCTCACCACCGCGTGCAGCCCCGGCGCCGTCCCGTTCGGGTTCGCCAGGCACCGCGCCCCGCGCGGCCGCCGCCCCTGCTCGGCGTTCCGCGCCGGCATCTCCACCCCGCGCCCGAGGAACCACTCCCGCACCTCCGCCATCGCCGCCTCGTCCGTCACGATCTCCCCCGCCTCCGCCCCGTTCCGCTCGGCGAGCACGTCTCCGAGCGCCTCGCGCGTCAGGTCGTCCTCCGTCGGCCCGAGCCCGCCCGTCACCACCACCAGGTCCGCCAGATCGACGAGCCGCGCGATCGCCCCGGCGATCCGCGCCCGGTCGTCGTCCACCGTCCGGTGCTCGAGCGTCCGCACGCCCTCGGCGATCAGCCGGTCGGCGATGGACCGCGAGTTCGTGTCCAGCGTCTGCCCGAGGGCGATCTCGTCGCCGACGGCCAGGATCGCGGCCGTGCGATGGACCGGCCCCTCGGCCGCCTCGGTGCTTCGGATGGGCTCGGGCATGTCGCAAGGAGGCTAGCCGGACCCCGAACAACCCGGCGGAAGGAGAACCGTTTGCCGAAGCCCGAGATCCCGAACCGTGCGACACCGGCCCCCGAGATCCGCAACCCCGAACTCTGGGACAGCATCCGCAGCTTCGACATCGACGGCCCCCACCCCCATCCCCATCCCCATCCCCATCCCAACCCCCATCCCACCTCTCGCGATCACCCGCCCGCCTTCCCCTTCGTCCACCGCCTGGCGCGCGACAACGCCTGGACGCCCGCCTTCGCCGAGCGCGTCGTCGACGAGTACCGCAGGTTCATCCACCTCGCCATGACGGCCGGGCACCCCGTCACGCCCTCCGACCACGTCGACCAGGCCTGGCATCTCCACCTCACCTACACCCGCTCCTACTGGGAACGCCTCTGCGGGCAGACCCTCCCCCGCCCGCTGCACCACGACCCCACCCGCGGCGGCGCGGCCGAGGGCGTCAAGTTCGACGACTGGTACGCCCGCACCCTCGACAGCTACCGCGCCCAGTTCGGCGAGCCCCCGCCCGACGTCTGGCCCGACCACGCCCGACGCTTCGGCGAGGATCCCTTCGCCGCACGCGTCAACCTCCGCCGCAACTGGGTGATCCCGAAGCACGCGGTCCGCCGAGCTTCGCTCGCCGCGGCCGCGCTCCTGTCCAGCGCGGCCCTGATCGGCTGCGTCGCCTCCGGAAGCGCCGAGGACATCCCCGGATGGCTGGCCGTCGCAGGCATCGCGGCCCTGCTCGCCCTCTTCGTCGCCCTGTTCATCCGCGGCGTCCTCGGCGCGGTGCGCCGGGGCGATGGCGGCGGGTTCTGGTCCAGCGGCTGCGGCGACGGCGGAGGCTGCGGCGGAGACTCCGGCTGCGGAGGGTGCGGCGGATGCGGTGGCTGCGGCGGATAGCCCCGGCCCGGACCGAACCCGAACAACTTCCGCACCCTATCCTCTCACCCCGGGCCGCCCGCGTCCGAATCCCAGACCGCCTCCGCCGCTCCGGCCCCGACCGCGGACGACCCGCGCGTCCTCCGAGCCCTCAAGGAGACCTGGGGCTTCGACGCCCTGCGGCCCCTCCAGAGCGAGGCCGTCCGCGCCGTCCTCGACGGGCGAGACGCCCTCGTCGTCCTCCCCACCGGTGGGGGCAAGAGCCTCTGCTACCAGCTCCCGCCCCTCGTCACGGGGAAGATGACCCTGGTCCTCAGCCCCCTCATCGCCCTGATGAAGGACCAGGTCGACGGGCTCGCCCTGAACGGCTACCCCGCCGCGGCCGTGAACTCGAGCACCCCGCCCGAGGAGGCCCGCGAGGCCGCCCGCCGGGCCCGCGACGGCGAGCTGCGCCTCCTCTACTGCTCCCCCGAGCGGGCCGTCAACCAGCGGTTCCAGGCCTTCCTCGCCCAGCTCGCCGACAGCGGGCTGCTCGGGGCCGTCGCGATCGACGAGGCCCACTGCGTCTCCCAGTGGGGGCACGACTTCCGCCCGGAATACCGCATGATCGCGGACCTCCGGGAGACCCTCCCGGGCGTCCCTTTTCAGGCCTACACCGCCACCGCCACCCCCCGCGTCCGCGACGACATCTGCGAGACGCTCGGCCTGCACGCCCCGGCGCGGCTGGTCGGCCGCTTCGACCGCGAGAACCTCGTCTACCGCGTCGTCCGCAAGGACCGCCCGCTCGAGCAGGTCGTCGAGGCGATCGAACGCCACAGGGACGAGGCCGCCATCGTCTACTGCCTCTCCCGCCGCAACACCGAGGAGTTCGCCGAGCACCTGCGCTCCCGCGGCTACGAGGCCCAGGCCTACCACGCCGGGCTCGACGCGGACCAGCGCGAGCGCATCCAGGACGCGTTCATCCGCGAGAAGCTCAACATCGTCTGCGCCACCGTCGCCTTCGGCATGGGCATCGACCGCCCCGACGTCCGCCTCGTCGTCCACGCCAACATGCCCAAGAGCGTCGAGGCGTACCAGCAGGAGGCCGGCCGCGCCGGGCGCGACGGGCTCCCGGCCGAGTGCCTCCTTCTCTACGCCCCCTCCGACGCCGCCCGCTGGCGCTCCCTCATCGAGCAGTCCGGCGCCGAGGCCGGCTCCCCGCGCGAAGTCATCGAGGCCCAGCTCGCCCTCGTCAGCGAGATGACCCGCTTCGCCAGCAGCGTCCGCTGCCGCCACCGCCTCCTCAGCGAGCACTTCGGCCAGCCCTACGAACCCCCCACCCCATCCCCCACCAAACCCACCACCCACAACCTGCAACACCGCCTGCAACACCAACGCTTGCGTCACCTCAACCAGCGTGTCCAAAAAACGCCGCATCGACCAACCACGTCGCGGCAACCCAGCTTGGTCGCTCAACCTGATCG
>CAYMFP010000007.1:0-32112 GCA_964389385.1 uncultured Phycisphaeraceae bacterium
AGCGGGCGGAGGGGGGGGGGGCGTGGCGTCCGTTCCGGGCGGCGCCGACGCCCTCGGCCGCGGCGCGGACGTCCTTGGCGGTGACGCGCCCGCCGATGCCGGTGCCGGCGACGGCGTCGATGTCGACGCCGAGGTCGCGGGCGAGGCGGCGGACGGCCGGGGCGGCGAGCGCCTTGCCGTCGCGGCGCACGCCGGGCATCTCGCCGGACATGGAGCCGACGACGGTGCCGGCGTCGCCGTCCTCCTGCGCGGCGTCGGCGTTCTCGACGGCCTCGGCGGCGGCCGGCTCGACGGCGGTGGTGTCGGTGGCGCGCTGGGGCTGCTGCGGGTTGGCGTCCGCGTCGCCCTCGCTCTCGTAGGTCACGAGGGGGTTGCCGACGTGGAGGATCTCTCCGGCGGCGCCGTGGAGCTGCTTGATGGTGCCGGCGCGGGGGCTGGGGACCTCGACGAGGGCCTTGTCGGTCTCCATCTCGGCGATGATCTGGTGCTCCTCGACGGTGTCGCCCGGCTGGACCTTCCACGCGATGAGCTCGGCCTCGTGGACGCCCTCGCCGAGGTCGGGGAGGATGAAGACGTTGGGGTCGGTGGACTTCGCGTGGGCCATGAGGAGGGTCTCTGCGGGGCTGATGGGACTGGAGGGGCTGGGGTCTTCGGGTCAGGCGGCCTCTTCACCGGCGGCTTCGTCGGGCGTCAGGGTGAGCACGACGCCGACGTCGCTGAGAAGTGCGGGGTCGATGCTCTCCCGCAGGGTCTTGGCGAGGTGGCGCTGCCGGTCGACATGGTCCAGTGTCTGGAAACCCTGCCACTCGACGACGCCGGAGACGCGGCCGTTCGGGCCGCGCGTCAGCGCGATCCGCGAACCGGGGTACGCGAGGCGGAGCACCCGCTCGGCTTCGTCCTTCAGCTCGGCCATCGGCTGACTCCTTCGTTGACGATAGTCCACATCGCGTTCATGACGCGCCTGGCGTGCCTCTCGGCGAGCCTCGGCGGGATGTCTGCGATCCGGAGCACGGTTTCGGCGGGGTCGTACCGGAAGCGGTGTCGCCAGGACGCGAAGAGGAGGGACATCGCCGCGGCGACGTCGGGGGCCCGCGGCGCCGGGACGCGCTCGCCGAATCCGGACGCGCGGAAGAGCTGCTTCAGGTTGTGCCCCGTGTCCAATTGGTCGGTGCTCCTGCGGTGGTAGCCCCGGAGCATCGCCTCGATCGCGATCCCGGCGATCCAGATGGCGGAGGCGTGCCGGCCGGCGTCGAACAGCGATTGAGCGTCGGCAGCGCGATCCTGAGCCGCGGCGAGGAACGACTCCGGTCGCGGGTGCTCCGGCTTCGGCATGACTCAGTACGCCAGGCACTGCTCGATGCCGTGGCCGATGCGCTTGGCGTCGGGGAGGTAGTCGAGCTCGAGCTTGTAGTACGGCATGATCGTGTCGAAGCCGGTGACGCGCTGGACGGGGGCCTCGAGGTGCAGGAAGCACTGCTCCTGGACCCGGGCGGAGATCTCGGCGCCCATGCCGGCCGTGAGCGGGGCCTCGTGGACGACGACGCAGCGGCCGGTCTTCTGGACGCTCTCGGCGACGGTGTCGATGTCGAGCGGGCTGATGGTGCGGAGGTCGATGAGTTCGACGCTGACGTCCTCGGGGAGGTTGTCGATCGCCTCGAGGCACTGGAAGACGCTGGCGCCCCAGGTGACGACGGTGATGTCGTCGCCCTCGCTGACGACCTTGGCCTGGCCGATCGGGACGGTGTACTCGTCCTCGGGGACCTCCTCGCGGAAGGAGCGGTAGACGCGCTTGGGCTCGAAGAAGATGACGGGGTCGGGGTCGCGGATCGCGGAGATGAGCATGCCCTTGGCGTCGTAGGGCGTGCTGGGCATGACGACCTTGACGCCCGGGGAATGGGCGTAGATCGCCTCGGGCGAGTCGGAGTGCAGCTCCGGGGCGTGGATGCCGCCGCCGACCGGGACGCGGACGACCATCGGGACGGTGATGGCGCCGCGGGTGCGGGTGCGGAAGCGGGCCGCGTGGTTGACGAGCTGGTCGTAGGCCGGCCCGAGGAAGCCCTCGAACTGGATCTCGGGGATCGGGCGCATGCCGGCGATGGCGAGGCCGATGGCGGCGCCCATGATGCCGGACTCGTCGAGCGGGGTGTTCTGGACGCGGTGCTGCCCGAAGCGCTGCGCGAGGCCCTCGGTGACGCGGAAGACGCCGCCGTTGATGCCGACGTCCTCGCCGAGGATGACGACGCGGGGGTCGGCCTCCATCTCCTGGGCGAGGGCGAGGTTGATTGCTTGGACGAGGGTCAGGTTGGCCATCGTGGTGTCCGGAAAATGGCCAAATGGCAAATGGCCAAATGGCAAATGGGTCAGGCGGGGAGTCGTCCGTTGGATCTGGCGTCGGTGGCTGGCGGGCGGGTCTTGTGGAGGATGGCGCCGAGGATCCGCTTGAGTTCCTCGGCCTCGCTGAGCAGCGGCTGCAGTCGTGACGGATCAGGCCACGATCGGCGGGCGATGAGACGGAGCCAGAATCGGGTTTCGGTCGACTCCTTCGCGGCGAGCGCCTCCACGACGTCGAGAACTCGATCCGCGAAGTCTTCCGACCGCTCCAGGAGCTCTGGCTTCAGCCTGCCCACACTTCTCCTCCCGTCGTCGCCGCTTCTGGATTTGCCATTTGGCCATTTGCTATTTGGCCATTTCCGGCCGGGCCTTGAGGCCGGCCTGCTCCGGGTCCTGGCCGAGCGAGTGCGTCTGCATGGTGTCCCGCTGGACGCGGAGGTTCCGGGGCAGGCTGGCGTACATGTGGTCGAAGAAGTCGGCGGGCTTGGGGGGCTCGATGCCCTCGGCGGTCTTGACGACCTCGCCGACGATCTTCTTGGCGCGGGCCTCGAGCTCCTCCTGCTTCTTGTCGTCCCACACGCCGCGGGACTCCATGTACTTGCGCGTGCGGATCAGCGGGTCCTTCCGGAGCCAGGCCTCGACCTCCTCGGCCGAGCGGTAGCGGCGGGCGTCGTCGGCGGTGGTGTGGTCGCCGAGGCGGTAGGTGATGCCCTCGATGAAGCTCGGGCCCTCGCCGCGGACGCCGCGCTCGCGGGCTTCCTTCGTGGCCAGGTAGACGGCGAAGATGTCGTTGCCGTCGACCTGCACGGTCGGCATGCCGTAGGCGATCGCCTTCTGCGCGACCGTCTCGGAGTTCATCTGCTCCTCGCGGGGGACGCTGATCGCCCACTGGTTGTTCTGGCAGTAGAAGACGAGCGGGACGCGGAGGACGCTCGCGAAGTTCATGGCGCTGTGGAAGTCGCCCTCGCTCGTCGCCCCGTCGCCGAAGTAGGTGATCGCGGCGCGGTCCTGCTCGCCCCGGAGCTTGAAGGCCCAGGCGACGCCGGCGGCGTGGATCATCTGCGTGCCGATCGGGATGGCGATCGGCGTCATGAGCACGCCCTCGGGGATCTGGTTGCCCCGCTCGTCGCCCATCCAGTGCAGCAGGATGTAGTGCATCGGCAGCCCGTGCATGAACATCGCCGCGTTCTCGCGGTAGCTGCCGAGGAGCCAGTCGCGGCCCTTCTTCATGGCGTAGGCGGAGCCGACGGCGTTGGCCTCCTGCCCCTTGTTCTGCGGGTAGGTGCCCATGCGCCCCGAGCGCTGGAGCTTGAAGGCGACCTCGTCCAGGTGGCGGCAGATGGACATCTGCTCGTACAGGGCGACGACGTCGTGGTCGGGGATGATCGGCTCGCCCTTGACGGCGCCGAGCTTCTTGTCGAAGTTGCCGTCCTCGTCGAGCACCTGGATGTAGTCGAACGAAGCGGTGAAGCACTCGCGTCTGGGCATGACGGCCCTCCCGTGTTCGCGCCCCGCCATCGGGGCCGTCGGAAGCCGCCCGGCCGCCTCCGGGCGGGCGGGCGATGATCGTACGGTGCCGGGCGGGGAGGTTCTCCCCGCCGGCGGGTTCGCAGGCGCGGCGCGGGTCAGTGCGTCGCGGTGTGGATCGTCTCGTCCATGTGCTCGCGCCCCGTGCCGCCGGCGACGCCGCGCCCGGTGCCGGGGAACTGCTTGATGCCGTCCTGACGCGGGGTGCGGCCGTGGCCGCGCTGGTCGGTGGGGGACCTCTCCGGGATCACGAAGAGGTCCGCCGGCATGGTGGCGTTGTGGGCGAGGGCGGCGGCGGCGGCGGCCTCGAGGGTGCCGTCGGCGTTGTCCTCGAGCGTGCGGATGCGTTCCTTGATCTCCTGCTCGGCGAGGTCGAAGAAGTGCAGGGCGGCGGTGCGGTCGCGCTCGAACTCGGGCCCCTCGTCGCCCCGGCGCACCTGTCGGTCGAGCTTGCTCAGCGTGCAGGCCCAGGCGTGCAGGTAGATGCCGATGTCGGCGAGGCGGGCCTGGACGACCTGCTTCTTCACGATGTCGGCGTCGTGGATCTTGCTGGCGCGCTTGAACTGGTAGGTGAGCTCGCTGACCCAGCGGCTCAGGCGGTCGGCGTGCGGGCGGAGGCCCTGGTGCACGCGGCCGATGCGGGGCGGCGTGCGGCGCTTGCCGACGAAGACCTCGAGCCCGAGCGGGGCCGCGGCCTTGAGGACGGCGAGGCTGATGTCCTTGTTGTCGATCTTCTCCTTGACGGCGAGCATGCTCTCGGCGAGCTGCTTGCCGCCGTAGGCGAAGATGAAGCTCTGCATGACCTCGTTGGCGCCCTCGACGATGGTGTTGATGCGCGAGTCGCGGAAGATGCGCTCCACCTCGTTCTCGGTCATGTAGCCCTCGCCGCCCATGATCTGGAGGGCGTCGTTGACCGCCCGCCAGCCGTGCTCGGAGACGAAGACCTTGCAGACGGCGGTCTCGACCATGATGTCGGCGTCGTGCCGGTCGAGGAAGCCGGTGGTCATGTAGAGCACCGCGTCCATCGCGTAGACGTACGCGGACATGCGGGCGATCTTCTGGCGGACCAGGTCGAACTCGGCGAGCGGGCGCTGGAACTGGTAGCGCGTCTGGGCCCAGCGGATCGACTGGTCCATCGCGCGGCGGGCGCCGCCGAGCATGCCGGCCGAGAGCGTGCACCGCCCGTAGTTCAGGCAGCTCAGGGCGATGTTCAGGCCCTTGCCCTCCTGCCCGAGCAGGTGGTTCTTGGGGACCTTGACGTCGCGGAACCGGATGCGGGCCTGCCAGGTGCCGCGGATGCCGCACTTGCTCCGGTTCTTGCTGAAGATCTCGATGCCGTCCATGTCCGGCGTGCAGACGAGGGCGGTGACCTTGTCCTTGCCGTCGGGCATCTTCTGCTTGGCCATCACGGTGAAGAGCCCGCTGATGGCGCCGCTGGTCGCCCACTTCTTCTCGCCGTTGATGACGTAGTGGTCGCCGCGGTCCTCGCAGCGGGTCTCCTGCCCGCCGGCGTCGCAGCCGACGTTCGGCTCGGAGAGGCAGAAGGCGCTCAGCCACTCGCGGGCGAGCTTCGGCAGCCATCGCTTCTTCTGCTCGTCGGTGCCGAAGAGCATGACGGCCTTGCACCCGATCGACTGGTGGGCCGAGACCACGACGGCCGTGGAGCCGCAGTACTTGCCGATGAGTTCGAGCACGCGGTTGTAGCTGGTGATCCCCATCCCGAGCCCGCCGTGCTCCTTGGGGATGGTCAGCCCGAGGACGCCCAGGTCGAAGAGACGCCGGATGACCCACTCCGGCAGGTGCTGCTCCTGGTCGATCAGGACGGCGGGGTGCTCGTTGCGGAGGTAGTCCTCGAGCTCGGCGAGCAGGCGGTCGCACTCGGCCGTCTCCTCCGGCGAGGTCTCCGCGATGTCCGGGTAGGGGAAGACGAGGTCCTCGCGGATCCGGCCCCAGAAGAGGTTCTTGACGAAGCCCATCTCGGAGGGCTCCGGGCCGAGGAGGTTCTCGGCCTCGGCGATCATCGCGCGGTCTTTCTCGGAGACGCCCTTGAGATTCTTGAGATCGGCCATCGCACGCACTCCGTCCGTTCGGCCCCGCCGGGAGCCGGTGGTCAGCTCGGTCCGTCGCCGGCGCGTCTCGCTCGATCGCGCGGGCCTGAGGTCCCCATCATTCCCGCCCCGATCCACCCCCGGCCCCGCCCGCTCGGATCTATCTGCCGCGCTCGAAGAATGCGCGGATCGCCGCCCGGCCGGGCGGCAGGTTCCGGAACCGCACCAGGTGGTCCCGCTCCCGGGCGATCGCCTCGCGCCAGCCCTTCGTGACGCCGATGTCGACGCAGTCCGCCACGGCCGCGGCGACCTCGTCGTTCGGCAGCTCGCCCCGGACGGCGTCCAGGGCCTCCAGCACGGCCGCGCGGTTGGTGTTCTCGATGCAGCGGCTCGGGAGCCCGTCGCGCTCGGGACGGGCGCGGCTGAGCACCCAGTCGCAGGCCGTCTCGACGAGGCGGGCGGGGTCGTCCGCCCAGGCGTCGAAGAGCCCGAACCCGCGGGCGTCCTCGGAGGTGAAGGTCTTCCCGGTGGCGGTGAAGCGGATCGCCTCGGCCGGGTCCATGCGGGTGGGGAGGAGGTTCGTGCCGCCCCAGCCCGGGCAGATTCTGAGCCCCGCCTCGGGCAGCCCGACCGGGTACGGCTTGCCGCTCGGCGAGGGCGCCCCGACGAGCCCGTCGCAGTGCATGGCGAGTTCGAGGCCCCCGCCGAGCACGGCGCCGTTGATGGCCGCGGCCGTGGGACAAGGGAGGTCGGCGAGCATCGCGAAGACGCGGGCGGCGTACTCGAGGTAGCGGTGGAGCTGGTCGTCGCTGAGCCCGCCCTCGTCCTCGGCCTGGATCGCCTTGAGGTCGGCCCCGGCGACGAACGCCCGGGGCGCGGCCGAGGCGAGGACGACGCCGGCCGCGTCGCGGGGAAGACCCCGCAGGGTCGCCTCGAGGCGGCGGATGAGGTCGTGGTCGAGCACGACGACGGGCTTGCCCTGGTCGAGCACGACGACCGCCACCCGTGCGTGCTCGGGGCGGGAGGAGGGATGATCCTCTCCCCCGAAGTGCACCTTCAGAGGCTCGATCGAAGTGGTCTGCTCGGGCATGGGTCGGGCACTATAGCCACGGGGCTTTGCGCCCCGCCAGTTTCTGGCATCATCGCCAAATCACGGTTGTTCCGGTGCGGCGACCGACGGTCCGATCTCGGCTCGGCCGGGCGCGAAGCAAGGAGCCGATGTTCGGAAAGCGACCGGGCTCGGAGTCGGAAACTGACCCCTGAATCAAGGGGTCGATCGGCTCCGGCCGGGGCATTGCCTATCCGCCGCGGCGGGCTCAGGGACCGCTGCGGAGCAAGGACGCCGGGGCAAATTTCGTGCATGAACCCGGAAACTGTCGCTTTGTGTCACCGGTAGAGAAGTCCACGGGCCCGGTCGTGATCGGGCCCGTGGTGATTTCGAGGGGGGGGGATCCTCAGCGGCGGCGGCGGGCCGCGGCGAGGCCGCCGAGGGCGAGCAGCGCGCCGGCGCCCGGGGCGGGGATCCCGCTGGCGCGGATCATCCAGACGCCGTCGAAGGGGGTGAGCGGCGCGGCCAGCGAGAACAGCGCGTTCGCGGCGAGGTTGTCGATGTTCACGCCCTGGTCGACGGGGTTGTAGACGATCCAGCTCACGTCGGTCCGGCCGCTGGTGTCCGTCGGAGCCGGGCGGTCCTGGCCCGCCACGGTGTCGGTGACGAGCAGCACGAAGAAGCCGCCGCTGACCTGCGTGGGGGCGAAGTTGAAGTCGGTGAAGACGGACCCGCCGATCGTCTGGGGCGTGAGGGTGACGGAGGCGAGGGCGACGGCGTTGCCCGGGTTGAAGTCGTCATCCGGATCGTCGAAGATCCAGGCGGTGACGGTGGTGAGGTTCGGGAAGGTCGGGCCGAAGGCCGCGGAGACGGTGGTGATCCACTCCCCGCCTTCCTCGGCGACGAAGTAGTTCCCCCAGCCCATCTGCGGGCTCGGGTTGAACGAGCTGGGCGGGCCGACGGCCGTGTCCATCTGCCCGTCGTCGTAGATGTAATTCACCTGCGCCAGCGCGGCGCCCGCCACGCCAGCGACCATCGCGGCCGCGGACACAGAACGCAACATCATCTCGAATCTCCTCTCGGGACCAACCGAGCATTGGGATACCACGCCCCACCCGGAGACCCGAGTATAGGGGAAGGGGATTCCCCTCGCAAGCTCAAGGCCGGCCCCTTGACGTGCGCGGGTCCACCATTTGGCGCAGCGGGTCAGTCCTCGTGCAGCATCCGGTCGATGACAATGGCCGCGCAGAGGATGGTCACGTCGTCCGCACCGTCCGACACCTCGACGCCGTAGGTGTCGGCAAGGCTGAAGAGCTTCCTGGACACCCGGGCGACCTCGCGGCCGGAGGCGTCGCGGAAGGCGTACTCATGCCCCAGGAGGTCCCCCTGGGCTTCGAGGTCGTTCGGGCCGGGGACGTCGACGGTGAACTTCGCCCGCAGGAGCGTGAAGAGGTGCTTGCGGATCTCGGTCTTCCGCCCGTCGCGTTCGATGACGTAGGCCGGGCCGAGGCTCAGGACCTTGCGGTGGATGTCGGCGAGTTCGCGTCCGTCGAGTCCCTTGAGCTTGAGGCGGTCGCGCATGGTGAACGCCTTGCCGTCGACGAGGAAGACGTCCCGGCCGTGCTCGTCCTGGATGGTGAAGTCGTCGCCCCAGCTGATCAGCTTCTCGCGGATGCGGTAGCGTCGCATGCGTGTCTCCTCCCGGGCGCCGGCCCTCGCGTCTGAGGCTTCGTCGGCCCGAGGCCGCGACGATGCGGCCTCGGTGCGTCTCCGCCGCTTGTCGGGGAAGCCGGCGCACGACGGAAGCGTTCCGCCGAGCGTGCTTCGGCGAGTCATCGTCCGGCTTTCGGTGCGCGGCCGCACTCGGGCAAGATGCGTGGTGGGGGATGCCCCGGCGGCCGTGTCTATCGGCGGCTCGCGGCGAGGCGGCGCTGGGCCTCGTCCGTCAGCAGCACCTCCGCCGACAGCTTCGCCCCGCGGAGGACGAGGTCCTCGTCCGTTGAACCGTCCAGATCGTTGAGCAGGCCCTTGGTCGCGGCCAAGGCCCGCGGGCCGTCCTCCTTGACGCGGTCCGCGAGTTCCTCGACCAACGCGGCGGCCTCCTCGGGCGTCTCGCCGAGCAGGTCGAACATGCCGAGCGCGTGGGCGGCCCGCCCGGTCATGATCCCGCCGCGGAGCAGCACGGCCCGGGCCCGGCCGGCGCCGAGCTTGCGCACCACCCACGGCGCCACGACGGCCGGGCAGAGCCCGAGATCGACCTCCGGGAAGCCGACCTTGTTCTCCGCGTGGGTGACGGAGAGGTCGCAGACGCACGAGAGCCCGCACCCGCCCCCGATCGCCGGTCCGTTCACGTGGGCGATCACGACGCAGGGGAGGCGGCGGAGGCGCACGGTCAGGCGCGCGAGCCCCTCCAGGAGCTGCAGCGGGAGCGAGCGGTCCCCCGACCCGCCGTGCTCCTCGGCGACGAGCACCTGCTTGAGGTCCATCCCGGCGCAGAAGGCCCGGCCCTCGCCCCGGAGGACGAGGACGCGCGGCCCGGCGTCGGGACGCTCGGCGAAAGCCCGCTCCAGCTCCCCGAGGCGCGCGTGCAGCGCGTCGAGCAGATCGATCGACAGCGCGTTGCGCTGCTCCGGGCGGTTGATCGCGAGACGGGCCACCAGCCCGTCGACCTCGAGCCTCGCCAGTTCGCTCATCTCGTCTCCGTGCCTCTCGCCGATCCCCGCCGCTGCGGGGCCCACGCCCGAGCGAGCATCGTGCGTTCTTCTTCGCCGCCGGCGAGGCCCAGCGAGGTCCGCAGCCCCGCCTGCGCGTCGCCCTCCCAGCCCTCGATCGTGTTCAGCCAGTCGCGCGTTCGGATCGCGCCGACGCCCGGCTTGGCGGCGAGGTCCGCCGCGCAGGCGAGCGAGTGCTCGGCGGCCGCGCCGTCGTCCACCACCTCGTGCGCCAGCCCGAGCGCCAACGCCGCGCCGGCGTCGATCAGACCCGGATCCAGCGCCCGCGACCGGGCCGGCCCGTCGCCCGCGTGCCGCCGCAGGAACGGGAGCGAAACCGCCGGGCTCACGCCGATCCGCAGGACCGGATAGCCGAACTTCGCCGAGCGTTCCGCGACGACGACGTCCGCGCCGCCGAGCAGCGCGCACCCGCCCGCCACGGCCGCGCCCTGCACCCCCGCGACCACCGGGCACGCGAGCCCGCGCAGCACCGCGACCGTCCGTCCGAGTTCGTCCAGCAGCCGCTCGACCGCGCCCTCGGCGGTTGCGCACAGTTCGAGGTCGAACCCTGCGCAGAACGCACGCCCCTCGCCGAGCAGCAGCACGGCGCGAGCCCTCTCCGCGGCCGCGGCTTCGGCGGCCGAGCGGAGTTGCTCCAGCATCTCCGGAACGAGCGCGTTGCGTTTCTCCGCCCGGTCGAGCGTGAGCACGGCCACGTCGCCGCGGCGCTCGGCGCGGATCACGCCGCCCCCCCGGCGGAGACGCCCGCACGGGCGGTCAGCGCGAGCGCCAGGGAGGCGGCTTCCCCCAGGCGAGCGTCGTCCACCGCGCACGAGAACCCCGCCTCGCGCACGGCGCGGACGAGCGTTCCCGTCGCGACGTTGCCCGGCGCCCGGCGACCGCCCACGCTCGCGTACGGGCAGCCGCCGAGCCCCCCGGCCGCGCCGTCGAACGAACGCACGCCCTCGTCCAGCGCCGCCCCGACGCACTCGACGGCCCGGCCGAAGGTGTCGTGCAGGTGGAGCGTGATCGCGCCGGCGTTCGGCCCGAGCGCGGCCCGCACTTCCCGGATCACGCGGGCGACGGTCTCCGGCGTGCCGGCGCCGATGGTGTCGCCGAGGTCGATCTCCTCCGCCCCGGCCTCGGCCAGACGCCGCGAGACGTCCGCGACGGCCTCCGGCGCGATCGGGCCCTCGAACGGGCACGCGATGACGCATGAGACGTACCCGCGCACGGCGAGCCCGTGCTCGCGGGCGAGGCCGAATACCGGTCGGAACCGCTCGATCGTCTCCGCGATGCTCGCGTTCGTGTTCTTGCGGCTGAAGGTCTCGCTCGCGGCGGTGAAGACGCTCGCCTTGCCGATGAGCCGGTCGACGCCGTGCTCCTCGCGGGCGCGGCGGTTCACGTCCAGCAGCGCCTGCATCCCCCTCTCGTTCGGGACGAGGGCGGAGAGCAGCACGCGCCGCGCCTCCGGCGGAGCATCCGTCGCGAGCCATCGTGCCGTCGCGTCGAAGACCTCGGCCGCGTCGCCGAGCTGCGGGATCCAGCGCGGGCTCACGAAGCTCGAGACCTCCACCTCGTCGACGCCGGCGAGGGTGCAGGCGCGGACGAGCGCGGCCTTGTCATCCGTCGGGATGACGCCGCTCTCGTTCTGGAGCCCGTCGCGCGGGGCGACTTCGGTGATGCGGACGCTCTGGGCCATCGGTCGGGCATGCTACCCGGCCCGCGCGCCGCGGGCGGGCCCGCCCGCGGCGTCAGAGCATGCCCCGCGACCACAGGATCCACCCGGCGAACAGGAACGGGACGGCGAGGGCGACCGCCGCGCCGGCGAACGTCCGCGTGCGGGTGCGGCGGTATCGCTCGCGGTCCAGGTAGTACCGGCCGTCGCCGACCGCGACGAGCACGCCCGATCGGACGAGGTCGCCGATCGGGGCGAGGGCGCCGAGGCCCAGGCTCGCCGGGCGGCGGGAGGTCTCCGGGCTGAAGGCCTGCGCCCGGGCGAACCTGGCGGCCGGGCTCCGCGAGCCCCGGGCCGCGAGGGCGAGGAGGAACGCGGGGTACAGCAACGCGGCGAACTTGGCCGGCATGGCGGTGTTCCTGGCCCGCCCCCGGGGCGGGGCTGAGATCGTACGGGCTGCTTGGGCGGCGCCCTCCGCCGCTTTCATCGCCCCGATGCCGCTCGGCGCCCCGCGATCACCAGTCCAGGGTGCCGAGCCAGGCGGCGGCGAGATCCTCGACGTCCACGGAGCCCCCGGCCCCGCCGGCGCCCTGCGCGAGTTCCAGACGCCCCGTGTCGGTGAGCATCCCGAAGACGCTCCACGGCACGCCGCCCTCCTCCCGCAGGATCTCGCCCAGGCGATCGAGCTGCGCGTCGTCGACCTCCAGGACGTACCGCGACGGGCCCTCGCCGAAGAGGTGGGCAAGCTCCGGGACGCCGCCCCCGAGCGGGCCGACAGAGGCGCCGAGCGGCTGGCCTGGCGTCGAGCCGGCGATGAGCATCTCCGCGACGGCGCACAGCAGGCCGCCGTCGGAGACGTCGTGGGCGGAACGCACGATCCCCTCGCGGATGAGCCGGTGGACGGCGCGGGCCGTGCGCGGGCCGAGCGTCAGGTCGGTGCGCGGCAGCTCCCGGGTGGAGACGCCGCTCCCGCCGGCGGATTCCGGCAGGCCGAACAGCAGGTCGTAGTGCGAGCCCCGCATGCCGGCCGAGGGCGGGCCGACGACGACGAGGCGCGAGCCCGGGCGCTTCGCGTCGCTCGTGGTGGCGAGGTCGGCGTCGGGCACGATGCCGATGCCGGTGATGAGCAGCGTCGGCGGGATCTGGATCGTCCGCCCGTCCTTGGTCGTGAACTGGTTCGAGAGCGAGTCCTTGCCGGAGATGAACGGCGTGCGGTACGCCTTCGCGGCGTCGTAGCACCCCTCGGCCGCGCGCACGAGGGCGCCCAGGTTCTCCGGCACCGCGCACGACGGGAAGCAGAAGTTGTCGAGGATCGCGACCCGCTCCGGGTCGGCGCCGACGCAGACGAGGTTCCGCACGCACTCGTCGACGGCCGCGAGGACCATCTGGTACGGATCGCCCCCGATCTCCGGATCCCCGAGCCCGGTCTGCAGGCCCGAGGCGATGGCGAGGGCCCGGCGCGACCGGGGGTTCGGGGCGACCACGGCCGCGTCCGACGGCCCGCGCCCGCCGGGGCCGACGAGCGGCTTGACGATCGTGTTCCCCTGCACCTCGTGGTCGTACTGGCGGATGATCCAGTGCTTGCTCGCGATGTTCGGGTGCGCGAGCAGGCGGAGGAGGGCGTCGGCGGGGGAGGGGCTCGCCGCGGCGGCGTCGGGGCGGCCCGCGCGGACGGGGGACGCGGCCCGGGCCGGCGGCCAGGTCGCCTCGCGGACGGGCGTCGGGATGCCGTCGTGCAGGAAGGGCATCGGCAGCTCGCCGACGACGGCGCCGCGGTAGCTCAGCGTGAGGAGCGGATCGCCGTCCGGGGTCGTGTTGCCGAACTCGCCGAGGACGGCCAGCTCCACGTGCTCCTCGTCGCAGATGCGCTGGAGGGCGGGCAGGTTCTCCTTCGGCACGGCGAGCACCATCCGCTCCTGCGCCTCGGAGATCCAGATCTCCGTGTAGCTGAGCCCGGCGTACTTCAGCGGGGCCCGCTCGAGGTGCACCCGGGCGCCGACCTTCTCGCCCATCTCGCCGACGGCCGAGGAGAACCCGCCGGCGCCGCAGTCGGTGATGGCGGTGAAGAGGGGAGCGCCGGTTCCTGGCGTCCCGTCGGAGAAGTCGCGGGCGCGCAGGATCGCGTCGAGCACCCGCTTCTCCTCGATCGCGTTGCCGATCTGGACGGCGTGGCTGAACTCGTCGGCGTGCGTGTCGGTCAGCTCGGCCGAGGAGAAGGTCGCGCCGTGGATGCCGTCGCGGCCCGTGCGCCCGCCGAGGGCGACGATGAGATCGCCCGGGCGAGCGGCGCCGCGGACGCGGTCGCGCGGCAGCACGCCGACGCACCCGCAGAAGACGAGCGGGTTGCCGACGTGCCGGTCGTCGAAGTAGACGGCGCCGTTGACGGTCGGGATCCCCATGCGGTTGCCGTAGTCCCGCACCCCGGCGACGACGTCGGTGAGGATCCGGCGCGGGTGGAGCACGCCCTCGGGCAGCGGGATCGCGTCGGGGAGCACGCCGGCGACCGAGCCCGCCGGCGTCGCCGGGGCCCCGTCCGCCTCCGGCGCGGCGCCGGCACGGGAGGACCAGTGGTCCGGGTACGCGACGCAGAAGACGTCCGTGCTCGCGATCGGCTTGGCCCCCAGCCCCGTGCCGATCACGTCGCGGATGCACCCGCCGATGCCGGTCGCGGCCCCGCCGTACGGCTCGATCGCCGACGGGCGGTTGTGCGTCTCGACCTTGATGCACACGGCCGTCTCGTCGTCGAAAGCGATGACGCCGGAGTTGTCGGTGAAGACGGAGAGCGTCCAGTCGAGGCCGTCTGCGATCAGCTCGTGGGTCGCCGCCGCGACCGTGCTCTTGAGCAGGTTGTGGATCGTGACCGAGCCGTCGGCGTGCACCTCGTGCCCGGGGCGCCCTTCCCACGCGATGCCGTCGGGCGAGCCGGGGGCCGGGCGGTAGCGCACCGTGCTCTTGAGCGTCTTGTGCACGCAGTGCTCGGACCACGTCTGCGCGAGCGTCTCGAGTTCGCAGTCGGTCGGCTCGCGCCCGAGGCGGCGGAACTCGGCCTGCACGGCCCGCATCTCGTTCAGGTCGAGGAAGAGGTGCGCCTCGCGGCTGAGGCGGGCGAGCTGCTCGTCCGAGAGGGTCGTGATCTCCACGTGCCGGAGCCGGAACTCCGCCTCGCGCCCGCGCGGGAGGTGCTCCGGGTGGTACGGCGACTCGTGCACCGCGTGGACGACGGGGTTCGCGAGCACGCGCGTCGCCAAAGACCGGGCGGCCGCGTGGTCCAGCCCGCCGATCTCGTACCGCACGCCGGTGGAGACGGCGGCCTCGACGCCGAAGAGATCCCGGATCGCCTGCGCGATCGACTGCGCGGCCGGGTCCGTCACGCCCGGGAGCGGGTGGACCTCCACGAGCGCCGCCCCCGGCGGCACCGGCGAGGCGCCGAGCCGGTGCTCCTCGGCGACGGGGTCGGCCAGCAGCCGCTCGGCGAGCCCGGCGAGCTGCCCGTCGTCGAGTTCGGCCTCAACGAGGTAGACCTTCGCGGTGCGGGTCGAGGCGGGGTCGACGCGGAGCCCGAGCGAGGCGGCGTCGCGGAGGAGGCGGTCGGCGCGGGGATCCCCGGCCTCGGGCCTGGGGCGCACCTCGAAGCGGTGGACGGCGGCGGATCGGGGGCGGGCGTCGGCGGTGGCGGCGGGCATGAGGGCGGATGGTAAGAGCCCGGAGCCCCCGGGAGAACCGCGCCGGCGGCGTGGCACGGCGGGGGCGCGGATGCCGCTCTCTCCGGCGGCCGCGGTGGTGCGGCCCGAGGAGAATCGCATGACGATGACGAAGCAGGCGGCTTGGATCGCGGTGGGGGCCCTGGCTCAGGCGGCGGGCGCGCAGACGTTCGTGACCTTCGAGCCCGGGAACCGGCACTACTACGCCTTCGAGGCGGGGCAGCCGGGCAGCGCCCGGCTCTCGGCGATCGCCCTCCACAGCGGCTACGTGCGCGGGATGGAGATGACCGACGAGCGGAACGGGTGGTCGATCGTGACGATGAGCGAGAACGGCTCGCCGTTCGGGCTCTTCCGCATCGCGGACGGCTCCGTCTCGCACGTGGCGGACCTGCCGTTCCAGATCACGTCCGTCGGCGGGATGACGTTCAACGAGCGGGGGGACGGGTTCTACCTCGCCCTCGACGCCCCCGGGGCCGGGCCGACGCTCTTCCGCATGGACTTCACGGGCGCGTGGGAGGAGGTCGGCCCCATCCTCGTGGAGGACGGGCAAACGGCCGAACTCGTCGGGATCGCGATGGACCCGCGCACGGGCTGGCTGTACGGGCTCGACAAGGGCAACGACGCGCTCGTCCGCATCGACCCCACCCGCGGGCGGAGCGAGATCGTCGGCGGCATCGGGTACCACGCGCACGGCGCGGGCGGGCTCGACTTCGCCTACGTCGACGGGGAGTGGCGTCTGTACGGGATGATCGGCGACACCGGGATCCGAGAGTTCGACCTGGAGACGGGGCTCGCCAGCGGCCCCATCGCCTATCTCCCGTTCGGCGCCAACGGGGGGCTCGCGGCGGTGCCGGCCCCCGGCGCGGCGCTCGCGTTCCTCGCGGCCGGCGGGCTCACCGGGCGGCGGCGCCGCTGACCTTCCAGGGAGCGGTCTCCCCCTGAGGCAGCGCCGGCGGCGTTCGCGACGCCGCCGGCGCTTTGTCCTTTATCAATGAAGGTGGCGGTGTGGGGCGGACGCGTACAGTCGGCCCGCATGAGCGAGAAGCCGCGGGTCGAGCTGTACACGGACGGGGCCTGTTCCGGGAACCCCGGTCCGGGGGGGTGGGCGTACGTCCTCAAGCACGCCGCGAGCGGGCGAGAGCGCGAGTCCTTCGGGGCCGAGAACCCGACGACGAACAACCGGATGGAACTCACCGCCGTGATCGAGGGGCTGAACGCCCTGACCCGCCCGTCCAGCGTCGACCTGTACTCCGACTCGCAGTACGTGCTCAAGGGGCTCGAGAGCTGGATGAAGGGGTGGAAGAAGAACGGGTGGCGGACGAAGGACAAGAAGCCGGTGAAGAACCAGGACCTGTGGATGAAGCTCGACGAGCTGCTCCAGAGGCACGACGTGCGGTTCCACTGGATCCGGGGGCACTCGGAACACCCGGAGAACGAGCGCTGCGACCGGCTGGCCGTCGCCGCCCGGGAGGCGGTGGCCGCCGGCGGCCGCTGAGGCCGGGCGGGGGCGGGGTTCTCGGGCGTCCCCCTCATCCAAGCCCCTCTCCGGGCGAGCGTTACATCCGGCCGGGTCGTCCCGGCTTCCCCGGAGCCCCCGGTCAACCCAGAGGGGACGGCGGTCGATGACCGCACCGAGCGCCCGCGCGGCGGCGGCATCCGCCGCGTCCCGCCGCGGCGCCCGGAGGCCGAGCCCGTGGTCGATCTCGATTCCCTTCTGAAGGACGCGTACGAGGCGGACGCCTCGGACATCCACCTCGTCTCCGGGCAGCCTCCGGTCGTGCGCGTGCACCAGGTGCTCACGCCGCTGGAGGGTTATCCGGTCATCACGCCCGAGCAGGGGAAGGCCTGGCTCGAGCAGATGGCGCCGAAGGAGGGCCTGGAGACCTTCCATCGGAACAAGGACCTGGACTTCTCGTACGCGGTGGACGGGCTGAGCCGCTACCGCGTGAACGCGCACATGCAGCGGGGGGGGATCGCGTTCTCGCTGCGTGCGATCAAGACGAAGATCCCGCCGCTGGCGAACCTGAACCTGCCCGAGGTGATCGCCCGGCTGACGTACCTGCCGCGCGGGCTCGTGCTCGTCACGGGGGACACGGGGTCGGGCAAGTCCACCACGCTCGCCGCCATGATCCAGGCGATGAACGAGCGGTACGCCAAGCACATCATCACCCTCGAGGACCCGGTCGAGTACGTGTTCGAGAGCGACCGCTGCCTGATCGAGCAGCGCGAGCTGTACCACGACATGCCGAGCTTCGCCTCCGGCCTCAAGCACGCGCTGCGCCAGGACCCCGACATCATCCTGGTCGGCGAGATGCGCGACCTGGAGACGACGCAGCTGGCGATCTCCGCGGCCGAGACGGGCCACCTCGTGCTGAGCACGCTGCACACGGTGAACGCCTCCCAGACGGTGGAGCGGATCATCGACATGTACCCGGCGGGCCAGCAGAACCAGATCCGCTCGATGCTCTCGACGACGCTGCAGGCGGTGGTGAGCCAGACGCTCTTCACGCGGGTGGACCGCCCCGGGATGGTGCCGGCGGTCGAGACGCTGCTCGCGACGCCCGCCGTGAGGAACCTGATCCGCGAGAACCGGACGTTCGAGATCCCGAACATCATCGAGACGAACCGGGCGATCGGGATGTCGAGCCTGGACAGCTCCATCGCGGAGCTGTACTTCAACGGGCTGATCAGCAAGGAGGACGCGGTGGCGCAGGCCGTGCACCCGGACAAGCTCGAGCGGGCGTTGGTGGCGTAAGAGGGCATCGAGGCAGGACAGCACCGGGAGGCGAGGATGCGAGGAGGCGGTCGGGCAGCGGAGAGCGGCGTCGGGTTCGGACCCCGCGTCGTTCCGTCGCCTCGTCGCTCCGTCGCTCCCTGAGGACCCATGGCCAGCTACAGGTACCAAGTCAGGAACGCGGCGGGGCAGGCGCAGTCGGGCGTCGTGCAGGCCGAGTCGGCGGCGGCGGCCGCGGCCGTGCTCCGCAACCAGGGGCTGCACGTGCTGGCGATCGGCACGTCGGCCGACGCGGGGGCGTCGTCCTCGATCCTGGAGCGCCTGCGGGAGCTGAACAGCCCGAAGCCGACGCAGAAGCAGGTGCTGGACTTCACGACGCAGCTCGCGGTGATGATCCGCGCCGGCATCAACCTGCGGGCGGCCCTCGACGGCATCGGCGACCAGACGACGCACGTGCGGTTCCGCCGCATCGTGCTCAAGCTCAAGGCGGACGTCGAGAGCGGCAAGCAGTTCAGCGAGGCGCTCTCGGTGCACGGCAAGCTGTTCGGCCCGCTCTACATCAACATGGTGCGGGCGTCGGAGATGTCCGGCTCGTTCGCGGAGATGCTCGACCGGATCGCGGGGTACATCGCGCAGCAGATGGAGACGCGGCGGATGGTCGTCGGGGCGTCGATCTACCCGGCGATCATCGGCGTGCTCGCCGTCGGCGTGACGACGTTCCTGCTCACGTTCGTGCTCCCGAAGTTCTACACCGTCTTCGAGGGCAAGGAGGACGTCCTCCCCTGGGCGACGACGTTCCTCATGGGGCTCAGCCAGTTCCTCGTGGCGCAGTGGCCGCTGGTGCTCGGCGCCCTGGCGCTGATCGGCGGCGGCTCCTTCGCGGCCTCGAGGACCGAGATCGGCTCGTTCTGGATCGACCGGGCGAAGCTCTCGATGCCGATCGTGAAGACGATGTTCCGCAGCCTGTACATCAGCCGCTCGCTGCAGACGATGGGGCAGCTCATCAACGCGGGCGTGCCGATGCTCGACACGCTGACGATCACGGGCGACATCTCGGGGAACCAGCTCTTCACGGCGATGTGGCGGAAGGTGCACGCCGCCGTGAAGCAGGGCAAGAAGATCGCCGCGCCGCTGAAGTCGGACTCGCTGCTCCCGAAGGCGGTCGTGCAGATGATCTCGGCGGGCGAGGAGTCGGGCAAGCTCGGCGAGGTGCTCGACCAGATCAGCGGGTACTACGCCAAGCAGCTCAAGGACAACATCAAGGCCGTCACCGGCATGATCGAGCCGATCATGATCATCGTGATGGGCTCCGTGGTGGGCTTCATCGCGATGGCGATCATCCTGCCGATCTTCAAGATGAGCCAGATCGTCCAGTGAGCCCGGGCGTCCGGGCCCCAGGAGGAAGGCGATGGGGGCACATGCGAGCGGGCGCGGCCGACGCCGCGCGAGCACGACGGGGAATCGGGCGCGGGGGCCGCGCCGGGTCGCCGGCTTCACGCTCATCGAGACGGCGCTGGCCACCGTGATCATCGGCGTCGGCGTCGTCGCCATGGTCGAGAGCCAGCAGGCGTTCATCCGCTCGAACCTCTGGTCGAGCCACGCGGCCGCGGGGCTGCTGCTCGCCAACGAGGTCCGGGCCCGGATGGCGAACCTGCCCAAGCACGACCCCGTCAGCGGGCTCACCCTCTCCGAGGGCTCCGGCGGCAGCCCGGAGCTGCACGGCTGGGGCCCCGAGAGCAACGAGACCGAGCTCTGGCAGTTCGACGACATCGACGACTTCGACGGCATCACCTTCCACTGGGCCGGGACCGAGGGGCACGGCGACGGCGACCTGCCCGGCCCGATCAACGCCTTCGGGGAGGTCGTGCAGGGCATCGCCCCGGACGGCTCGGTCGAGGAGATCCCCGCCCGCGGGTGGGCGCAGACGGTGCGGGTCGAGAAGATCGGCGCGTTCGACACGGGCACGACGCTCCGCCCCGGCGACCGGGAGCTTCCCTCCGGCTCGCGCCCCGGGCGCGCCGTGGACGAGTACCCGCTCCGCGTCACGGTCGAGGTCACGTACGAGGATCCGGCGACGGCGCAGACGGAGCTCGTCGCGCGGCTGGTGTGGGTGGTGCCGTGAGGCCCGCCGAGGGCGGGCGTCCGCAGCGGGGGAGGAACCGGGAGGTCGTCATGCCGTTCGCCAGCACGATTCGCCCCGCGCGCCGCCGGCGTCCCCGCCCCGCGGGGCGCGCGGCCGCGTCCCGCCGCGGCGTCGCGTCGGTCCTCGCGATGATGTTCCTGATCCTGTTCGGGTCGCTCGTGGCCGCGATGGCCGTGGCGAGCACCGGCAACATCCGCACGGCGGCCTCGCACCTGAGCGTGATGCGCGCGCAGGCGGCCGCCGAGACGGGGCTGCGCATCGCCGAGCACCGCCTCCGCGAGGCGGCGGGGCGGTTCGTGGTGGCGGAGAGCGACATCACGGCGGACTTCGTGGCCGCGGCGTGGCGCGGCGACTCGGCGAGCCTCGGGCGCTTCGAGGTCCTCCCGCCCGCGTCGGGGCACGACGAGGCCGCCCCCCCCGCCGGCATCGCGCAGGCGCTGGCGAACCACCACGCGGCGGACGTCAACATCGTCCGCGGCGTCTCCGGCTTCGTCACCGCGCCGTTCCAGTCCGACCCGCCCGCGGACGCCTCGGGCGGCCCCTACGCGGCCGGCGGGTGGCTGATCACCCCCGCGGTGTACCTCGAGAGCACGGACTCCGGGCAGGGCCCGCCCGTCGCCTACCAGGTGAGCTACGCGCTGCTCGCGGGCCAGGGCGTGGTGCGCCTCATCGCGGACGGCATCGTCTTCGACGCGGCCGGCCACGACCGCCCCGTCCGGCGGACCATCAGCCGCGACATCGAGATCACGAAGATCGTCGAGCACGCGGTCATCAGCCCGAGCCGCATCATGATCGGCAAGAACGTGATGGTCCGCGGCGACCTCGGCGCCAGCTTCGACGACGTCACGTTCTCCCGCGGCGACCCGCTCGTCCTCCGCAGCGATTTCTACGGGATCGACCCCGTCCTCGACGCCCGGCTCGAGCAGTTCTGGGCCGCGCTCGCCACCAACGACGTCGACGGCGACAACCGCCTGCGCATCGGGCACCCGATCGAGGGCGCCGGCATCCCCAACGACGACGACCCGTCGAGCGACGGCTCGGCCTTCTCGGACGCCACGGACGACGGCTTCCTCGACGAGTTCGACATCTTCATCCGCCGCTTCGACGCCGCCGACGGGGTCGTCGACGGGCGGGTCGAGATCGCCCGGGCCCTCGCCGACGTCGACCCGGACCTCGGGCACCTCATCGACTACGCCAACCCGGACCGGAACCGCAACGGCGTGTTCGGCTTCGTCGACGCGGACCTCGACAACGTCTTCGAGCCCGACGACGGCGAGACCCCGCTGGACTTCGACGCCCGCACCGGCACCTGGCCCGACCGCGAGCTCGGGTGGGCCGACGGCTACATCGACCTGATGGACGAGTACGCCAAGGTCGCCGGCTCGCTCAGCTTCCGCGTGACGCAGTCCGATTGGACCGCGGGGCAGGGCGCCTACCAGGCCCGCCTGCGCGGGCCGATCGTCCCCGACGAGGGCGAGCCGCCCGTCCGCTTCGGCGTCGACGACCGCGAGCTGCCGGACATCACGGCCGCGGACATCGTCGCGACCGAGCCCTCGCCCACCGGCGATCCGGAGGACGCCCGGACGCGGCTCCAGACGCTCGCCACCGAGCCGTTCTGGGCGCAGGTCGCCACGCAGCTCGGCGCCTCGCAGTCCGCGCTGGTCCGCTGGCCGCTGACCCCGGAGCCGTTCGACGCGGCGACCCCGTGGTTCCGCGCCGTCTGGCCGGTCGATCCGCTGACCGGCGTGCCGGAGAACGCCGTCGAGGCGTACTACGAGAAGAGCCCGTTCAACAGCCCCACGCACTCGGACTGGTACTACCGGCCGGTCTTCAAGAACTTCACGTTCACCAACGTGGAGATCCCGCGCGGGCTCAACGCCCTGTTCGTCAACTGCACGTTCATCGGCGTCACGCACGTGCGGTCGCTCAAGGCCAACACGCACCCGTACTGGTCCGAGTACGGGGCGCTGGAACGCCGCGCCGGCGATCCCTACCCCGTGCCCCGGCACCGGCGGACCCCGTACACGGGCAGCGTCAACGACCTGCACCCGACGCTCCGGGCCGCCGCCGCGTCGACGCTGCCGCCGAACCGCCCCGTCCTCCGCGCCCAGAACCCGATGGACAAGGGCGACATCCTCCTGAGCGAGATCAACGTCGTCGGGGGGTACCCGCAGGCCGCGGTCGACGCCCTGCCCGACCCGCTGCTCGTCACGATCGACGGCGTGCTGCAGCGCGTGACGGACACGAAGGCCCTCAGCAACAACATCCGGTTCCACGACTGCACCTTCGTCGGCTCGCTGACGACCGACTCCCCGCAGACGTTCACGCAGGTCCGCAACAAGATCCAGCTCACGGGCGCGACGCGGATGGCCCTCGAGCACCCCGACCCCTCGCGCCGCAACGACCCCGACGTCGACCTCGAGGCCCTCCTCGGGGAGGACGGGTTCCGCGAGGTCAGCCGCAGCCAGCTCATGGCCCCGCAGTACTCGGTGGACGTCGGGACGTTCAACAGCCCGCCGACCCAGGACGTCCGCCTCAAGGGCGCCGTCATCGCGGGTGTGCTCGACGTCCGCGGCAACGCCGAGATCACCGGCTCGCTCCTGCTCACGTACCGCCCCCGCGTCGGGGAGGGCGTGCTCCGCGACGCGACCGGGCAGCCGATCGGCAACCCCGCCGGCTTCAACGCCACGATCGGGTACTTCGGCCCGGACGACGGGGACTTCGAGTCCCTCGACCCCGAGACGCTCCCCCGCGTCGGCGGCGTCCCGATCGTCGGCTGGGACCTCGACGGCGACGGGCTGCCGGACCTCCCGCACAACGAGACGCCGACGCCGGGGCAGATGGCGGCCGGCGCCTCGCCCGTCCCGTTCCACGGGTACGGGCGCGTCCGCCTGAACTACGACCCCGGCATCAGCCTGCCCGCGGGCGTCATGCTCCCCCTCGGCACGGTCCGCGTGCCGGGCGGGTACCGGGAAGGAGCCCTCCATTGACCAGGCACCCGACGCGCCGCGCCGTCTCCCGCCGGGGCTTCAGCCTCGTGGAGATGCTCATCGCGCTCATGATCACCGGAACGCTGCTCAGCGCCACGCTCGCCGCCCTCGACGCGAGCTTCAAGAGCTACCAGCAGACGACCGAGTCCGCCTCCACCCACGTCGTGGCCCGCATCGTCATGCAGCGGCTCTGCGGCATGATCCGCACCGGCACGGAGTTCGGCCCGTACCCGACGAACCCCCTCCGCGAGCCGGAGATCGAGACCGACCGGCTCGACTTCGTCGCCTCGCGCGAGCCCGACGGCACCGAGCGCCTCGCCTCGCTGTACACGCAGGACAACGACCGCGGCACGAGGGACCTGTGGGTCTCGATCGCCACCTACCGCAACGGCGCGATGATCGGGGACGAGATCCGCCAGCCCCTGCTCGAGAACGTCGTCCAGCTGCGGTTCATCCTCCGGTACGAGCCGGGGCCGCGCCTCCGCCGGGCCACGGTCGACCTGATCGTCCGCCCGGACGACCTGCAGGACGCGGCGATCAGCGTCGGCATGGAGGGCCCGACGATCCGGCTCCTCGCCTCGGCGACGCCGGAAGGGATCGACTGAGCCGCCCGGGCGCCGATCACCCCCCGGCCGGCGAGCGGTAACGCTCGATCACCTCCGGGAGCAGCGCGGGCAGCTCCTCGGCGAGCAGGCCCCCGCCCGCGCGGCTCCGCTCCGCCCAGACCTCGCCGGCGACGGCGTGCACCTCGACCGCCACGCGGGCAGCGTCGTAGAGCGACAGCGGCCGCCGCGGGTCGGCCGGCATCACGCGGGCGACCGCCGCCGGGACCGCGTCCGGCACGAACTGGCAGACCATGCCCGCGATGAGCCCGGTCAGGACGTCGCCCGAGCCCGGCGTCGCCAGGCACGGGTGCCCCCGATCGCAGACCCACGTCTCCAGCCCGTTCGAGACGACCGTCCCCGCCCCCTTGAGCACGACGACGCACCCGACGCGCAGGGCCAGCCGCTCGGCCGCCTCGGCGCGGGCTTCCGGGCTCACCGGGTCGAGCTTCAGGCCGAGCGCCTCGGCCAGGCGCCGGAACTCGCCGGGGTGCGGCGTGAGCACGGCCGCGGCCCGCAGGTCCTTCGTGAAGTCCGGCGTGCGGGCCAGGGCGTTGAGCGCGTCCGCGTCGAGCACCACCGGCACCCGGTCCTGCTGGATCGCGTGGAACGTCGCGGCGCCGGCGTTCTCGTGCCCGCCGAAGCCCGGGCCCACGGCCAGCGCCCGGGCCCCGGCCTCGACCGCCATGTCCAGGATCTCCGCCGCCTCGGAGCCGCGGATGTTCCGGTCGCCGTCGACCGGCAGCGGGAGCCCCGTCGCCCCCGGGGCGATCTGGATGACGCCGTCGATGATCGGCTCCGGTGCGAGCACCTTCACGAGCCCCGCGCCCGCGCGGAGCGCCGCGAGGGCGGCCAGGGCGGGCGCGCCCACCATCCGCGGGGAACCCGCGGACCCGCCGACGACGAGGCAGGTGCCGAGCCCGCCCTTGTGCTCGTCCCGCTCCCGCCGGGGGAGGCGCGGGAGGTCGCTCATCGGACCGCCTCCGCCTCCCGATCCTGATGCGTGCGCAGCGGGGCCCGCCGCGACGCCGGGGGCCCGACGGACTCGACCCGGATCTCCAGCCGCCCGAGCAGCGGCGCGAGGGTCACCATCGCGTTGTCCGGCTCGTCGTCCGAGAGCGTGCTGACCGCGACCGCGATGTGCGTCGCGTCGAACGCCTGCCCCGGCGGGAGCACGGCGTCGAAGTCCACCCACCGCCGGACGCCGTCGATCTCGAGCAGCGCCTGCGTCCACATGTGGTAGCCGAAGATGTTCTCGCTGCCCGCGAAGCTGTCGGCGTATATGAGCCCGCTCGCGACCCGCGAGGGGATGCCCGACGCGCGCAGCAGCGCCGCCAGCAGCGCCGCGTGCTCCGAGCAGTCCCCGGTCGCGGAGCGAGCCACGTCCGAGGCCGACCCGAAACCGACGCCGAGCGTCTTCGCGTCGATGAAGCCGTAGACGAACGCCCGCAGCGTCTCCGCTCGCTCCGCGGGCGGGGCGTCGGGCTCCACGCCCGCCCGGTCGAGCAGCGCGAGCACCGCCGGGTCCTGGATGTCCAGCATCGTCGAGCGGGCGAGGTACGTCTTCGCGTCCACGTCGCCGGCCGGGGCCGCCTCCCCGATCGCGTTCACCACGACCCGGGCCGAACTCGGCGAGAGCCGCTCGACCCGCTGCCAGCCCGTGTCGGGCAGGTCGGGCAGCTCGCCGTCCGGCACGCTCAGGATGTACGTGGCGAGCCGCGTGCGCCGCGGATCGGGGATCGGGCGGTCCGGGGTGACGAACGTCTTGCGCATCAGCTCCGGCGGGTCCAGGTCCCCGAGGGCGAGTTCCCGGTCGGCGAGCACCGTCCGCATCACGATCCCGCCGAGGTCCACCTCCGAGCGGATCGGCGTCCCGCTGCGGTCGATCAGCTCCTCGGTCTCGCCGGGCAGGACGTCCGTCGTCACCATCGTCCGGTACCCGGGCACCACGCGCCCGAGCGCCTCGACCTTCTCCTCGCCGAGCACCCGCCGCTTCGTCTCCACGATCCGCACGCCCTGCGACACGTCCAGCGACCGGGTCACGATCTCCTTCGCGCCCGCGGCCAGACGCTGCTCGATCAGCCGCCCCTCGGCCGCGGGGGGCAGCCAGTCCCCCGCCGGGGGCGTGACGTCGCTCGTCTGGGGCGGCATGCCGGGGGCTTCGATCGTTCGGGTCCACTTCTCGCCCCCGAACTCGTACGTCGTCACCACCGGAGGCCCGCCGAGCCCCTGCTCCCACCGGAGCGAGACCGGCTCGCCGGCGGCCGTCTCGACCCACTCGCTGCCGATCGTGACCTTGATCACGGTCTCGCCGCGGCGGATCGACAGCTCCATGTCGCTCGACGTGGTGATGCGGTCCCCCTCCGTCGTCACCCGCGTGTTCGACCACCCCGACCGCTGCCCGAAGAGGTCCACCACGTACCAGAGGTCGACGTCCGCCGCGTGAGCCGCCCGCGGGGCGAGCGAGAGGAGGGCGAGGAGCAGTCCGGCGGCCGCGAGCGGCAGCCGCCGCGAGAGTCGTGCGTGCGTCATGGATCGAGTGTAGTTCCGCCCCGGCCCGCCCCGCGCCGCCGCCGCTATCCTCGCGGCGTGATCGACACCCACTGCCACCTCACGTTCCCCGACTTCGAGGGCCGCGTCCCGGAGACGCTCGAGGAGGCCCGCGCGGCCGGCGTCGACGGCTGCATCACCGTCTCCACCACGCCGGAGGACGCCCTCGAGGCCCTGGCCGTCGCCCGCCGCCACGAACGCGTCTGGTCCTCCGCCGGCGTGCATCCGCTCTACAGCGACCGGATCGACCCGGACGACCCGCACGCCTTCGACGCCCTGCTGACCGCCGCCCGGGATCCCAAGTGCGTCGCCTGGGGCGAACTCGGACTCGACAACCACTACCCCGACCCGCCCCGCGACCTGCAGGACCGCGTCCTCGAACGCCAGCTCGAGTTCATCGTCCGATCCCAGCCCGAGGTCGGCCCGGACGCCCGGGGACTCCCCGTCATCATCCACTGCCGCGAAGCGTTCGACGATCTCATCCCGAGGCTGCGCGAGAGCGGGCTCGATCCCTCCCGCATGGTTTTTCACTGCTTCACGGGCACGCCGGACGATGCACGCAAGGTCCTGGACTTCGGGTCTTTGATCTCCTTCACCGGCGTCGTCACGTACCGCAACGCCGCCGGCGTCGCCGAGGCCGCCCGGCTCGTCCCCGACGACCGCATCATGGTCGAGACCGACGCCCCGTTCCTGAGCCCCGAGCCGAAGCGCGGCAAGCGCCCCTGCGTTCCCGCCTACTCCCGGCACACGGCCGAGTTCCTCGCCAAGCTCCGCGGCGTCGGCTTCGAAGACTTCGAACGCCGGATCAACGAGAACACGGAGCGGTTCTTCGGCATCCCGGCGACGAGCGGCCCGGCGGCCGGCGGGAGCCCCGCGTGAGCACCCTCTTCCCACTGCTGGCGGCCGCGGCGCCCTCCGGCGATCTCGGCGGCTGGCTGCACACGATCGATCCGTTCCTCGTCCGCTTCTCCGGCGGTTTCGGGATCCGCTGGTACGGGCTGAGCTACCTCGCCGGGTTCATCGCGGCGTTCCTCATCCTCTACCGGCTCGCCGCGCGCGGGCTGATCCGGATCCCGAAGGACCGCGTCTCGGACGCCGTGCTGGTCGCCGTCGTCGGCGTCGTGGCGGGGGGGCGGCTCGGTTACATCTTGCTGTACCAGCCGAGCCTGCTCTGGACGGTCCGCCCGCAGTTCCCGTGGTGGGACGCGATCGCCCTGAACAGGGGTGGCATGGCCAGCCACGGCGGGATGGTCGGCGTTCTCCTCGCCGCCTGGGTCGTCTCCCGAGGTTTCCGCACGGACCAGGGGCGACGCGAGGGACGCACCTCACCCCTGCACGTACTGGACGCGTTCACCCTTGTCGCCCCGCTCGGCCTGATGTTCGGGCGGATCGCGAACTTCATCAACGGCGAACTGCTCGGCCGCGTCGTCGCCCAGCCCGGCGAGCACGCCCCGTGGTGGGCCGTCCGGTTCCCGCAGGAGATCAACGAGCGGTATCTCCCCTTCGTCCTCGACGGACAGGCCCCGCCGGACATCCACCACACGCCCGCGCAGGCCGCGGCCCTGGAACGCCTGCTGCTGGAGCAGCAGATCATCGAGAATGAACGCTGGGAATCGCTCGCGAGCCGCCTCGTCGAGCGGGTGCAGGAGGGTGCCCCCGACCTCGCCGCCCGCATCGAGCCGCTGCTGACCGCCCGGCACCCGAGCCAGCTCTACCAGGCCGCGGCCGAAGGGATCGTCGTCGGGCTCGTGGTCTGGGCGGTTTTCGCCCTGCCGCGCCGTCCGGGCGTCGTGAGCGCCTGGTTCGCGATCAGCTACGGCGTGATGCGGATCCTGACCGAGTTCGTCCGGCTCCCGGACGTCGGCGTGCCGCGGGTTCTCGGGCTCAGCCGGGGGCAGTGGCTCAGCGTCGCTCTCATCATCGCCGGGCTCGGGCTGCTGTTCCTGGCCGCCCGACGCCGCTCCGAGCCCAAGCTCGGCGGCTGGCTGCGCCCGGCCGAAACGACCGCGGCCTCGTGACTCGGCCGGTCCAAAAAACAGGACACGCCCCGCAACGAAGCAGAGCGTGTCCCGAGGAGAGAGAGATGTACCTAGAGAACGTCCGCGGACGGTCTCGGGTTCGTTTGCCGGGATGATTTTCGTGAGGAACCTGTTCGGATTCTCGGGCGACGGTCGCTCAGGCTCCCCCGCCGTTGCGGGCGTTTTCCTCCCGCCCCCGACCGAGCAGGCCGATCGTCACCGTCGCCCCGAAACCGGCGGCGACGAGCCCTAAGGCGCTGACGGCCTGTACGGGCGTGGGGCGGAAGTACTCGGTCGGCCAATCCTCGATCTCGACCTCCCCGGCTTGGGTGATCGCGATGAGCCGCTCGCCTCCGCGGTCGTCCGCCCGCGTCTCGACCAGCGTGACCGGGCTGCCCCGGAGGACGTCGCCGACGGCCGGCTCCGTCGGACGCTGGAACGGGTACAGCCCGAGAACCGCCCCCACGAGCAGCCCGAGCAGGACGCCCAGGGTCGGCTTCGGGAACCGCGCGAGGAGCACCTTGATCAGGTTGCTCACGCCAACGACCCCGATCACCACCCCCAGCCCGACGGGGATGTACGTGTGCAGTTCCGCCGCGGCCACCGCCCAGTCTCCGGACATCGCGGCCGCCTTGCCCCGCTCGATCGAGGCCAGGATCGGGATGTACTGCCCGAGGATGAGCAGGAGGTAGGCCCCGGAAACGCCCGGCAGGATCATCGCCGAGGCCCCGGCGATCCCCGCGAAGAAGAGCAGGAAGTGGTTCCGCCCGCCCGCGGCCGCGCCGTCCGGCTGTACGAATGCGAGGACCGCCATCAGGGCCAGTCCCGCGGCGGCGCCGATCCAGACCGCCGGCGTGGCGGGTCGGGCCATCTTCCAGACGAGCGGCACGCCCCCGAGCGTGAGCCCGATGAAGATCGAGTACATGACCCACCGCTGCGTGACCACGAGGTCCTTCACCGGCTCGGCGAAGAGGACGATCGCGACCGCGGCGGCGACGACAACCGAAACGAGGGTGACGATGGACGCCCACCGGAACCGGAGGACGCTCAGCTCGGCGATCGCCCCGATGAACCGCGGGTAGATGCCGGCGGCGACGAGCATCGTTCCCCCGGAGATGCCGGGGACCAGGTTCGCCAGCCCCATCAGCAGGCCGCCGATGCCCGAGCGCAGCGCCAGGATCGGCAGGCCGGCTGGCGGAGCGGACTCGGGGGCGGATCGCGGCGTGTCGTCGGCGTCGGGCACGTGGTCCTTTCCGGTCCGGGGACTGAGAGGGCTTTCCGCGAAGCTCCGGGCGAACGCGGTCGACGTACTGTGCGTCTGAGGAGCGAGAGACTAGATGATCGGCCCCGAGGGCGCCGGTGCTGGAGCCCCCGTTCGGGCCCCTGCGGCGGCGTCCGTGTTTCGTTCGACGCCCGCAGGATGCCCAGCGCCCCCGTGATCGCCCGTGCTCCGCTCGTCGCCGCGTGCCTCCTGCTGGCGGCTGCCGGGTGCGTGCGCGTGCAGCGGCTGGAGCCCGGGGTCGGGGGCGCGACCGGGGCGGGGACGCCGGGGCCGGAGGTTGGGGGTGACATCGACGCGGTCTGGCCCGCACGGTGGGGCGAGGGGGCCTCCGGGCGGAAGGGCGTGATCGTCCCCGAGGAGGAGCCGCTGGACGGGCTGTACGGGATCTTCCTGGGCGAGCATCACCGGTTCCGTCCGGGGCCCCGAGAGTACCGCGACGCCGACGCGCTGGCCCGGGGTCTGGGTGTGACGGGGGCGTTCCGCTTCAGGCCGGAGGAGGGGGGCGGGATGGTGTTCGTGCCGCGCCGGGAGGGCTGGCCGCCCGATCCGCGGCTGGACGGTCCGGAACCCTCGATGGTCTTCCGGTTCGTCTCCGGGCGGGCGGAGCCGGAGGCCGCGGCGCCGGGGCTCGGGCTGCTGGCGCGGGACGCGGAGGACCGCTCGCTCCGCGCCCTGGTCGGCGGCGGGACGGGAGCCCTGGCGGGGGGAGGGCGGGATCGGGTGGTGCTGCAGCGGACCTGGTTCGCGCTGTACGAACCGGAGGGAGAGGCCCGGGGGCTGGTGGTGATCCTGCCCGGGCTGTTCGGGATGCCGGGCTGGTTCATCGAGCCGCTGACGCGGGAGCTGACGGGGCGGGGGTACGCGGTGCTGCGGATGCTCGCGCTGCCGAGCCGGTTCCTCGCCGGCGCGGAGATCCTCGAGGATCCGGTGGGGTCGCTGGCGGTGCCGGAGGGGTTCGGGCGGATCGTGACGGAGCGGCTGGCCGAGGTCGCGTACGCGGCGGAGGCGGCGCGGGAGCACGTCGCGGCGGAGCGGCCGGGGCTGCGCGGGCTGCCGGCGGCGCTCGTGGGGATGAGCGGGGGGGCGCTCTCGCTGCCGGCGGTGTGGGCGCGGGACCCGGGGGCGTACGACGCGGCGGTGCTGATCGCGGGCGGGGCGGACCTGGCGACGCTGGGCTCGACCTCGGCGTTCGCGGATGCGCTGCTGAAGGTCGGGCTGCGGCGGGCGCCGGAGGGCTCGCGCGACGGCGGGGGGGCGACGCCGGAGGCGGAGGCGGTCGAGCAGGCGGAGACGTTCGCGGCGCTGCTGGGCGGCGCCGGCCCGGAGTACCTGGCGGCTTCGCCGCTGGACCCGTTCAACCTCGCGCCGCGGATGGCAGGGACGCCGCTGCTGGTGGTTCACGGGGCACGGGACCGGGTCGTGCCGGCGGCGACGGGGGATCGGCTGTGGGAGCGGCTGGGGCGTCCGGAGCGGTGGGTGTACCCGCTCGGGCACGGGGCGCTGTTCCTGGCGTTGCCGCTGCGGAAGGGCGCGTTGGTGCGCTGGATCGACGAGCGGCTTGCAGAAGCGGGCGGCGCGGGTGTTCCGGCAACGGCTTCCTCCGATCCCGCCCCGGGGGCGGGCCCGGCGGATCACTAGGATCGACCGCATGCACGTCGCGATCAGCCCCTACCACCTCACGACGCGGGAAGCCGCGGCGATGGCGAGCCTCCTGCTGGCGGAGCGGGCGGTGACGATGCTGCCGCGCCCCGGCGGGGGCAACGGGGCGGCGAACGGCTCGCGGAGCCGGTTCGTGGACGCGGCGAGCGAGGTGCCGCGGTATCTGGAGGTGATGGAGCACTGGCAGTGGTCGATGCCGCTGTTCCGCGAGGGGGTGGTGCAGGCGTTCTGGGAGGGGGAGGACGCGGCGGAGGACGTGCGGAGGGTCTGCGGGCGGATCGAGAGCGACGAGTCGCTCAGGGACCTGCGCCCGCTGATGAAGGTCGACCTGTTCGAGGACGAGCGGGCGTACCTGGACGCGATCGCGCGGGACCTGCTCAAGGGGGGCCCGGACCCGGCGCTCACGGTGCCGGTCGCGGCGGGGATGGACCGCTTCGCGACGCGGCACGAGCTGGTGGTGGCGCGGTCGGCGGCGACGAGCGTGGCGCAGAAGGCCGAGGCGCGGATGGGCACGCGCCTGTTCGCGGTGGCCGTGCCGGTGCTGGTGCAGGCGTCGGCAGACCGGCTGCTGGAGGCGCGGGAGTTGCTGCTGGACCCGCTGGAGCAGCTGCGGATGTCGCTGGCGGACGTGTTCGACCAGGCGCGGCTGGGGGAGCCGTTCGACGCGTCGTTCGTGCGGTCGGCGGCCGCGGAGTACGAAGCGGCGTTCGAGGTCGAGCGGGACGTGCTGCTGGAGCCCGAGGAGGACGAGTTCGAGCCGCGCGTGCTGAGCGGGATGGTGTCGATCACGGGGATGACGATGCCGGTGGACGCGGTGCTGCGGAGCAGCCTGGAGGCGGTGCGGGTGATGCGGGGCGAGCCGGGGGTGCGGGGGGCGGTCGCGGCGGGGGGGCCGGGTGAGGTGTGCACGTCGATCGTGGTGAAGGTGCTGGGGCGGTAAGCGACCCGGCCCCGCGACGAGCCCGCCTGCGGGGTGGGCTTGGCCGGAGCCGAAGACGCTCATCGAGAGCGGCAGGGTTGAGTGTCTTCGGCGACGCTCGGGATCCCGCGGGGGACCGCGCCGGCTCGCGTGAGCCCCGGCCGCTTGCGC
>CAYMFP010000008.1:0-27888 GCA_964389385.1 uncultured Phycisphaeraceae bacterium
TCGCCGCCGAGCAGAACGTCGACCTCTCCCGGATCGTCGGCACCGGCGCCGGCGGCAGCATCGGCGAGCAGGACGTCCTCGCCGCCGTCCAGGCCCGCGCCGGCGGGGCCGCGCCCGCCCCGTCCGCCCGCGCCGCCGCCCCCTCCCGCGGGGCCGGGCGCGAGGTCGCCCGCGAGCGCATGAGCCCGATGCGCCAGCGCATCGCCAGCCGCCTCGTCGAGGCCCAGCACACGGCCGCCATGCTCACGACCTTCAACGAGGTCGACATGTCCGCCGTCATGGCCCTCCGCAAGAAGTACAAGGAGCCGTTCGGCGAGAAGCACGGCATCGGCCTCGGCTTCATGTCCTTCTTCGTGAAGGCCTCCGCCTCCGCCCTGCGCGCCTTCCCGATGATCAACGCCTACATCGTCGCCGACGAGCAGGGCAAGCCGGCGATCGAGAAGCACTCCTACGCCGACATCGCCATCGCCGTCGCCGGGCCCAAGGGGCTCGTCGTCCCCGTCCTGCGCGACTGCCAGGACCTCTCCTTCGCCGACATCGAGGCGAAGATCAAGGACTTCGGCGTCCGCGCCCGCGACGGCAAGATCGAACTCGACGAGATGACCGGCGGCACGTTCACGATCACGAACGGCGGCGTCTTCGGCTCGCTCCTCTCCACGCCGATCCTCAACCCGCCGCAGTCGGCCATCCTCGGGATGCACGGCATCAAGAACCGGCCCGTCGAGGACCCGGACAAGCCCGGCAACATCGTCCTCCGCCCGATGATGTACCTGGCCCTCAGCTACGACCACCGCATCGTGGACGGCGCCGAGGCCGTGCAGTTCCTCGTCCACATCAAGAACGCGATCGAGGCTCCCGAGCGCCTGCTGCTCGACCTCTGATCCCCGTCCTTCCCGCCACTCTCCTCCGAGAGCCCCGCCCGCCGGGGCGGCTTTTTCGTCTCCGCCGCCGGGCCCCGGACCCGGGCAAATTCGGCGACATAGGGCGGATTCCCTACATCGGGCGGGCTATCATTCCGCGGAGGGAACGCCGCCGACGGGCGGGGCCCCTGAGGGTCGGGTGTGGCGACTGCACGGCCGCCGGAACGGCAGTTGGGAGTTGGTGCCGATGCCGAACATCGCTGCTCCGTTCGACGAGGCCCAACTCGCCCGAGCGGTCACCGAACGGCTCTACCGCCTCCGCCCCGAGTTCGTCGCCCGCTACGGGGCCCGCGGCCGGGAGAAGTGCAGCGAGGACATCGCCTACCACACCCGCCACCTCGCCGACGCTCTCTGGGCCGGGGATGAGCAGTCGTTCCTCGACTACGTCGCCTGGGCCGCCGGCACGATGGTCGCTGCGGGCGTCGCCTTCGACGACATCGTGGACTCGTTCGAGCAGATCCGCGCCGCCGCCGCCGAGGAACTCCCCGACGACGTCGGCGGCCGCATCGGCACGTACATTGCGCACGCGATCGCCCGCGGGCCCTCCCTCGCCGATCCCCCCGCCTGCGAGCTCGAGGACGCCACCGTCCACGGGCGCCTGGCCCGCGAGTACATCGAACTCATCCTCGCCGACGGCCGCACCGCGGCCGAGCGGGCGATCATCCACGCCTTCACCCACGGCATGCCCCTGCGGGAGATCTACGCGCTCGTGCTCCTGCCGGCCCAGCGCGAGATCGGCCGGCGCTGGCAGACCCGCGAGATCACCGTGGCGCAGGAGCACATCTGCACGCTGACGACCCAGCGCCTCATGGGGCGTCTGTCGGTCGATGTTCTCTACAGGCAGCGGCCTCGCAACGGGCTCCGCGCCCTCTGCCTCTGCCCGCCCGGCGAGCGGCACGACATGGGCATCCGCGCCTTCGCGGACCTGCTCGAGGCCGAGGGATGGGACGCCCACTGCCTCGGGGCCGACGTGCCCCTGCGCAGCATCGCCGACGCCGCCAAGGCCCTGCGCCCGGACGTCGTCGCCGTCTCGGCCTCGCTCACCCTCCATCTCCGCAGCACGGCCGAGGCCATCGCCGCCGCCCGCGCCGGGTACCCCTATCCGGCCCGCGTGATCGTCGGCGGACGGGCCTTCACCGGACGCCCGCACCTCGCCGAGAAGGTCGGCGCCGACGCCTGCCCGGACGATCTCACGGCCGCCGTCGAAACCCTTCGGCGCGTCCAGCCGCGGTACCTCGGACGCGAACCCAAGGTCACCCGCGTCCGGGAAGTGCACAGCCTCGACGGCCTGGCCAACGCGAGCCCGGCCTGAGCGGCCGCCGGGGTCGCCCGGGCCCCGGTCCGGTACCATGCCGCGATGCCCTCCGCCGCCCGCACCGTCGCCGACTACCTCGCCTCGCTCCCCGACGACCGCCGCGAGGCGATCGAGGCCGTGCGAAACGTGATCCTCGCTCACCTCGACGAGGGGTACGCGGAGGGGATGCAGTACGGCATGATCGGCTACTACGTGCCGCACAGCGTCTACCCGCCGGGCTACCACTGCGACCCCGCCCAGCCCCTCCCCTTCGCCGCGCTCGCCTCGCAAAAGAACCACATGGCGGTCTACCTCATGTGCCTCTACGGAGACCCCGAGCGCGAGGCCTGGTTCCGCCAGGCGTGGGCCGAGGCCGCCGGCCCCGGCGGCCGCAAGCTCGACATGGGCAAGTCCTGCATCCGGTTCCGGAAGCTCGAGGACCTCCAACTCGGCGTCATCGGCGAGGCGATCGCCCGAACCCCGGCCCGCGAGTTCATCCGCGCGTACGAGGCGACGCGATCGGCCGCCAAGCCGGCGAAGCCGGCGGCCGCCCGCAAGCCGCGGCGGTCGGGCCCGTCCGGAAAGGCCTGAGCCGTGTTCGCCCGACGCCTCCGCCCCGGAGTCGCATCCGCAGGCCGGCCTCCGATCGAGCCCGATCCGCCCGAGGGCTCGCGCTGATGCCCGGCCCGGCCCCGGATCCGCGGCCGGCGCCGCTCATGATCGTCGTCATGGGCGTCGCGGGGTGCGGCAAATCCACCGTGGCTTCCGAGATCGTTCGCGCGATGGGACCCGGGGCCGTGCTGATCGACGCGGACGATCACCACCCGCCGGCCAGCGTCGAGAAGATGTCCCGCGGCGAGCCGCTCACCGACGCGGACCGCCGGCCGTGGCTCGACAGCCTCGGCGCCGCGATGCGGGCGCACGCGCTCCGCCGCGAGAACTCCGTCACCGCCTGCTCGGCCCTGCGCCGGGCCTACCGCGAGCGGCTGCTCGGCGCGGCCCGCTCCGCCGACGCCGACGGGGCGGCGCCCGAAGCCCGCGCCGTCGTGCTGCACCTCGGGATCCGCCCGAGCGAGGCGTTCGCCCGCGTCTCTCGGCGCGCCGCTGGCGGAGGGCACTTCATGCCGGCGGTGCTGGTCGAGAGCCAGTTCAAGACGCTGGAGCCGCCCGACCGCGCGGAGGCTCGCGAACTCGGGTACATCCTGGTCGAGGCGGACGCGACGGCGTCGCCCGAGCGTCTCGCCCGGGCGGCACTGGAAGCGGCGCTCCGCCCGGACGCGGGCCCGAGCGAGAACGCATAGCGGGCCGTCGCTCACCGGGCCGTGGCGACCGTGCCGCGATCCGGGTGCGCCCCGGCCGGGCGCAGGCGGGCGTCGTCCGGGATGCGGCGGGAGAGCGCCGTCACGCCGAGTTCGAGGAGGCCGACGACGACGTGCGGCGCCCAGATGTCGTCCGCGAACCCGAACAGCCACGGGCTGACCGCCAGGAAGATGCCCGCGACCGCGTCGATCCCGAGGTGCACCGGCATCGGGATCAGCTTCGCCGCGCTGTACTCGTACCGCGTGATCAGGCTGTACACAATCGTGCCCGCCCCGAGGATCATCGGCACGTACGCCGCGACCGGATAGTCGTCCAGCCAGGCGAGGGGGAGCAGGATCAGCAGGGCGCCCACGAGATAGTCGAGAACCGCGTGGATGCGGGTCGGGATGAGAGGGATCACGTCAGATCCTCCGAATGAAGGAAGAAGAGGAGCAGGCCGGCGCACGTGCGCGGCGTGGAATCGCCGCCCTCGGCGCGGGCGATGCGGAGCGCACGAGCAGGGGCCGGCTCGGGGGCCGCTCCGCGAGCCCGGAACAGGCGCCCCCCGATCGCCGCGGGCACAGGAGTCGGGGATGGCCGGGGCGGGAGGGCGGCCGGCTGTCCGGGCGCCGTGGTCGCCGCGGCGCGCAAAAACAAGCCGAGCCGCCTGGGGGCGGCTCGGCCGAACTGCCGGGATGGGCACGCGAGCCGGGGCTCGCTCAGCGGCGGCGGCGGGCCGCGGCGATCCCCGCGATGCCGAGCATCGCGGCCGAGGCCGGCGCCGGGATCACCGTCACCCGCACGTTGTCGACGTCCATGCTCGCGATCGATCCGTCGAACGCCCCCGCGTTGACGACGAGTTCGACGAACACCGAGTAGAAGTCGTTCGGATCGGCGCCGAAGTCCGGCACCGTCAGCTCGGCGCTCGTGATCGTCGTGTAGACGCCCCCCGAGTGCCCGATGCCGACGAGCCCCGTCTCGCCGACGATCGTCCCGTTGCGGTTCAGGATCCGCATCGCGTAGAACGCGACCCCGCCCGGGCCGAGGTCCGTCGCGGCGTCGAACGAGAGGCTGATCGTGGTCCCGGGCGTCAGCGACGGGAAGTTCGCCGCCGAGTTCTGCGTGACGCCGGCCGACCCGCCGATCCCCGCCGCCCCGACGGCGATCAGGCGGTGGTGCCAGTCGCCCGAGTTCGGGTTCTCGTTCGAGCGGACGGAGACCGTCCCCGGAGCGCCGCCCGCGCCCTCCGACCAGAACGCCGAGTCGCCGGCGCTGTCGCCCCCCGTCTCGAAACCCGTGTTCAGGAGAACCTGGGCGTGCGCGGTGAGCGCGGCGGCGCACACGGCCGCGGAAGCGGCGAGCTTGGTGATCATCGGAGTCCTCTCTTCTCGGTCCATCTCGTCGGCGCCCGGCGACCGCGGGCGCGGGACCATCCCTGGCAAACCTACCCCAGCCCACGGGAAACAACCAGCGTTCCGGCGGCAAAATCACCGTAACACCGCTTGCAGGGAGAACTCGCCCCAGTCGCCGAGCCGCGAGCGGGCCGCGGCACGAGGCCCCGAGCGACGCCGCCCGGTCTTTTACCCGAGCGTGAGCGACGCGGCCCCGCAGAGCCGGTAGAGCAGCCGGGCCGCCACGTTCGCGTCCCAGTCCGAGTCCACGCCCGGGTTCGTCTCGACCAGATCGAAGGAGACGATCCGCCGCCCGGACTTGGCGAGCATCTCGAGCAGCATCGACGCCTGCTGGAAGCTCAGCCCGCCGGGCACGGGCGTGCCCGTGTTCGGGCAGAGCGACGGGTCCAGCCCGTCGATGTCGAACGTGACGTGCACGTTCCGCGGCAGCTCGTTGAGCACTTCCTCCGCGATGCTGCGCCAGGTGATGCCGCCCGCGAGCTGGTCCGCCACGTCGTCCCAGTAGAAGGTCACGATGCGCCCCCGGCTCGCCTGGGCGTACTCGAGCTCCTCCTGGCAGTAGTCGCGGATGCCGAGCTGGACGAGCTTCGTGTCCGGCGGGAGCGCCTCCATCGCGTTGTAGCTGATCGACGCGTGCGAGTGCCGGAACCCCTCGTACGCCCGGCGCAGGTCCATGTGCGCGTCGATCTGGAGGATGCCGATCCCCCCGTCGTCGGCCGTCGCCTCCGCCGCCGCCTGCAGGATCCCCAGCGAGACGGAGTGCTCTCCCCCGAGCACCGCGGGGATCTTCCCCGACGCGAACTGCCGCTTCGCCCAGCCGTGGACGTTCGCCCGGACGTGCTCGGTGATCTCGTTGATGCGGCCGATCGCCTCGGCGTCCGCCGGATCGTCCGGGTCCGCGCCGGCCTTCTCGATGATCGGGGCCGCGAGCTGCCGGGCGTCGGCCGAGAGGGCGCGGAACTCCTCGCGCTCCGGGGCCATCCAGATCCCGTGCTCGTACACGTTCCCGAACCGCCGGTCGAGCAGGTCGACCTGCTGCGAGGCCCGGCGGATCGCCTCCGGCCCGTCGGCCGTGCCGGAGCGGTAGCTCGTCGTCGCGTCGAACGGGACGCCCAGGATGACCAGGCGGGACTCCTCCTCCGTCGCGGGGATGCCGAAGACGAGGCGGGGGTCGGGGATGGCGGGGGCGCTGGGGTCGAACAAGGTCGCGTCGCTCCGGTGGCAGGGCTGCTGGCAGATCGGCCCGCGCGGCGGCGCGGATGCCGCCGGGCCGACCACTCTACGTTCGCCGGCCCGGCGCGGCGGCACGGCGGCGGTGCGCCGCCCCCGCACGCGATATCGTGGGGGCGTGAAGTACGCGGTGATCATCCTGGACGGGGCGGCCGACCTGCCGATCGCGGAACTCGGGGCCGAGGGCGACGGGGCGACGCCCCTGGAGGCCGCCGAGACGCCGAACCTCGATGCGCTGGCCCTCGCCGGGCGCGTCGGACGCATCCGCACGACGCCGCCGGGGTTCGAGACGAACTCCGACGTCTGCTGCATGTCCCTGCTCGGGTACGACCCGGCCCGGTTCCACACCGGGCGGGCGCCGATCGAGGCCGCGGCCCTCGGGATCGAAACCGCCCCAGGCGACTGGCTCTTCCGCCTCAACCTCGTGACGGTGGGGGAGGAGGGGACGCCGAACGCCGGGCTGATGCTCGACCACTCGGGCGGAGGGCTCTCGAGCGCCGAGGGCGCCGCCCTGGCGGGAGACCTCCTGGCCTACTGGCAGCGCGAGGCCCCGGACCTCGTGGAGCGGATCACCGTCCGCCCCGCGGTCGACTACCGCGCCATCTTCCACGACGCCTCCGGGCGGAGCTACCGCGGCGTCGACACCGTCCCCCCGCACGCCATCCCGGGCGAGGCGTGGGAGGATCACCTCCCCGACGGCGTCGGAGACGAGGAGAGCAAACGCGCCGCCGACGCGCTCTGCGCCCTCATGGGCCTGAGCCACGAGTTCCTCTCCGAGCACGAGATCAACCGCACGCGCCGCGAGCAGGGGCTGCGCCCCGCGAACATGGCCTGGATCTGGGGCGGCGGCACCATGCCGACGCTCGAGCCCTTCGAGCGTCGGTTCGGGCTGAGGGCGACCGTCACCTCGGCCGTCGATCTCCTCAAGGGCCTCGCCCGCCTCACCGGCATCGAGATCGGCCAGGTGCCCGGGCTGAGCGGGTACCACGACAACGACTACGCGGGGCAGGGGCGCTGGGCGGTCGACGCCCTCGACCGCTACGACCTCGTGATCGTGCACGTCGAGGCGCCGGACGAGGCGAGCCACCAGGCGGACTTCGCGACCAAGGTCGCGGCGATCGAGGCGATCGACCGGGAGATCGTCGGCCCCGTGCTCGCGAAGCTCAGGACCTTCGGCGACGCCGAGACCGACGCCCATGCCGAGGGATGGCGGATCCTCTGCCTGCCCGACCACTACACCCTCTGCTCGACCCGCAAGCACGACGGCACGCCCGTCCCGTTCGCGATGGCCGGGGCGTGGGTGCGCGCGGTCGTGCAGCGCCGCTTCACCGAGGCCGAGGCAGAGGCCTCCGACCTTCAGGTCGACGAGGGGCACGAACTGATGGAGTTCTTCCTGCGCTCGGGGCTCGCGCAGGTCCGGGTGAGGTGAGGCGGGTGGGGTGGAGCGGGTGGGATGGGGTTCGGAGCCGCGGAGGATCGCCGCTCGGGCGGCGGGAGTTCCCCGCGGTGCGCGAGGCGGTGCGGCTCATCCTCGGATGACTCGGGTCAGCGTCCCCCGCCCGCGGCGGCCGACGGCTTGATCTCGCCGATCACGTCCGGGTTGCGGCCCTGCTCGACCAGGATCTGGTCGGCGATCTCGCGGCGGTGGATCTGGACGTCCCGCGGGAAGTTCATGGCGACGCGGACCCGCTCGCCCTTCACCGACGCGATGCGCACGATCCCGATGGGATTGCGCGGATCACCGATCACGATCTCTTCGCCCTCGCGTCGGGTGATCACCAGCATCGACGCCTCCCGTCGGTTTCCCCGCGCCGCCTCCTGGCCGGGACCACAGGTCACGATACCCCGCGGATGGCGCGCCCGCCAACGCAAAGGTTGCCGATCCGCGGCCGGCTCGGGCGGTTCTCGGACGCAAACGGGTCTGGCGGCCCCGGAGAGGGGTCAGTCCACGGCTTCCACCGCCCGGACTTCCGGCACGTGCTGGCGGAGATTGCGCTCCACCCCCTGACGAAGGGTGAGCGTGCTCGACGGGCAGCCGACGCACGCCCCGTGCAGGCGGATCCGCACCACGCCCTCGGCGGACATGCCGACCAGCTCGATGTCGCCCCCGTCGGCCTGGACGGCCGGGCGGATCAGGTTCACCACCTTCGCCACCCGTTCCATCACCGGCTCGCTCGCTTGTGTCGCCCCCATCGGCATGCAGGTCTCCAATTTGCTAGATGATACGGAGTCTCAGCGGCCGGGGCCCGTCGTGCCGCAGTTTTCCGGAACCGTTCAAAGCTCGGGCGGCGCCGCGGCCCATGCGCCCCCGGATCCGTACAGTCCGCCCCATGACGCGCCCGCGATCCGCGAAGCTCTCTCTCCTCGTTCCGGCCCTCGCCTCGTGCCTGCTCGCCGGGTGTTCCGGGCCGAGCCGCGACGAGGACCCGCTGCTCATGCTCCGCGACCACGCCGCCCCGCCCGTGGCGCGGGTCCGGGCGCTCGAGCAGGCGTGGTCGGAGGCCGAGGGCGGCGAGCGAGATCGTGCGCCGACCCGCGCCGTGCTCAAGGACCTCGTCTGGGACGGCAACACGCCCGAGCAGGTGCGTCTGCCGGCGCTGCAGACGCTGCTGGATGACACCTCCCCCGAGGGGCAGGCCGACTCGCGTCGCATGGCGATCCTGATGCTCCCCACGGAGCGGGACCGCACGGCGACGGCGCTGCTCTCGGCGGCGGCCGCGCGGCACGGCTGGACCGACGCGACGGCGGCGCTCGTCCGCAGCTACGCCCGCCCGCTGGAGGGCATCCCGGACGCGGACCGTCCGGAGCGCGAAGCCCTCCGGCGGCTGCACCCGGGGCGGGACCTGGCGGAGATCGTCTACGGCGTCTTCGTCGATCCGCAGACGGACCCGGGGCCGGGCGACCTGCGGCTCGACGAGCGGGCGCGGCTCGACGCCTGGGAGCTGCTCAGCCGCCTGCACGAGACGCGGGGCCGGCGGGAGGAACTGCTGCGGGCGGCGCTGCCGGAGGACGCCGGGGCGGACGCCCGACGCCTCCGGTCCGTGCTCCTGGCGACGTTCGATCAGTTCGGCGTCCTGCCCTCGCGGGCGGCCGAGACCCGCTGGGCGGCGTCGCTCGCGGAGCAGGGCAGCCCCGCGGCCCAGCGCTGGTGGCGCGAGGCCGGCGAGGCGGCGGGCCGGCTCGGCCCGGGCCAGCGGGAAGGGCTGGAGCTGCGGCACGTGGAGCCGGTGCGCTGGGCGGACGAGCACCGCCCGCAGTGGCTGGACGCCTCGGCCGCCGAGCTGGAATCGCAGCTCCGCGGGCGGCTGGAGGGACGCGAGCACGTGCGCCGCACGGCCGAGAACGCCCCGACCCGCAAGGACGCGACGGAGAAGCTCGGCGACTGGATCGACGAGCTGGTGTGGGGGGATCTCCTGTCGATCCTGGTGCTGGACGAGGCCGTCCGCAGCGAGGCGGTCGTGCGGTCGGTGGCCGAGTACGCGCGGCTCGACCGGGCGGACCGAGCGACGGAGTACGGCGGGCTGATCGAGGTCGCGCCGGAGGGGGATGGCTTCCGGGCCGTGCTCTTCCAGCCGCGCACGCGGGACCGCGGAAACGACTACCGCTTCGTCGCGAGCGACGACATGATCCGGTACAGCGACCGGGCCCTGGCGCATTTCCACATGCACGTGCAGCGGGACAACAACCGCCGCATCGCCGGCCCGAGCCCGGGGGACCTCGCGTACACCGCGTGGTCCGGGCGGAACTGCATCGTCTTCACGAGCGTCCGGGAGGGCCAGATGAACGTCGACTACTACCAGCCGAACGGGGCCGTGATCGATCTCGGCCTCATCGGGGGATGAGCGGGGCCGGCGGGCCATGACGTCGGTGTAGAACGGGTGGGGGTGGGGGAGAGGAGCGGACCGGCGGATGTCGCCGCTGCAGGTCATCCTGGCGTTCGCCGCTCTGCACGCGGGCCTGGTCGCCCCCGTGCCCGGCGTGGCCGAAAGCCCGCTCGCCTCGGCGGCGGGAACGCTCGCGCTCTTCGGGGGGCTGTGGCTGGCGTTCCACGCGTGGTCGCTCGTCTGCCGGCGGCGGCTCGACCGCGGCCAGTCGTCCGGATGGCGGGGGGCGGACGCCGCGATGCGGGCGACGCAGTGGGCATCCCTGGCGGCGCTGTTCGCGGCGGTGGCGCTGCTGGGATGGCTCGACGGCGTGCGGGCGGCGGTGGGGGATCTGCCGGCCGTGGACGAGCTGATCGCGCTGCTGCCGTGGGCGGCGGTGCAGGGATTGTGCGCGTGGTCGATGCACCCCATCGAGCGGCGGGTGCGCGAGGCGATGCTGCTGCGGATGATCGACGAGGGGCGGCCGATCCGGGCGTTCCCCTCTCGGGGGCGGTACGTCTCGCGTTCGCTGCGGCACGCGGTCGGCTTCGCGGCGCTGCCGCTCCTGCTGCTGCTGGCGTGGAGCGAGGCGACGGAGGCGGTGTTCAACATGCTCGTCGCGCCGGGGATCGGCGGCGTGCGGATGAGCGCGGCGGTCGCGGGCCCGGCGATGCTCGCGGCGCAGGGGGCGGGCGTGCTCGGGATCTTCCTGGCGATGCCGGAGGTGCTGCGGCGGGTGTGGGAGACGCGCCCCCTGCCGCCGGGCCGGCTGCGCGACGACCTGCTCGACGTCTGCCGCGAGGCCGGCGTGCGGGTTCGCGACGTGCTGCTCTGGCGGACGGACGGGCTGATCGCCAACGGCGCGGTCATGGGCCTGATCCCGCGGGTGCGCTACGTCGTCCTGACCGACGCCCTGCTCGACGCCCTGCGGCGCGACGAGGTGCGCGCGGTCATGGCCCACGAGGCGGGGCACGTGCGCCGGCGGCACATGGTCTGGCTGGGGCTGGCGGTCGTCGCGACGGCCCTCGCGGCCGCCGCGCCCCTGGGGCTGCTGCTCGAGCGGGCCGGATCGCTCCTCCCCGGCGGGGCGGCCGGGGAGGCGGCGACGGGGGTGGCCTCGCTGCTGGTGCTCGGGCCGGCCCTGCTGGTGGTGGGGGCGGTGAGCCGGCGGTTCGAACTCCAGGCGGACGCGTTCGCCGTGCAGACCCTCTCCCGCGCCGCCGATCGCGCCGCCGACGCGCAGCCCGGGCTCGTGCACGCCTCCTCCGCCGAGGTGATGGCCTCCGCGCTCGGGCGGGTCGCCCTGCTCAACGGGCTGCCCCGCCAGCGGTTCACCTGGCGGCACGGCACGATCGCCGGGCGGCAGCGGGCGATCCGTTCGGAGGTCGGGCGCCCGCTGGCGGGCATGGCGGCCGACCTGGGCGCCCGCCGGGCGAAGCTGCTGATCGTCTGCCTGCTCGCCGGGGGCGTGGCGGCGCAGGCGGCGCTGCTGCTCCGTTGAGGCGGCCGACGTCGACGCGGCCGGACCCCGGCCGGGCGGCGCGCCAACCATCGCGGCATGAAGCTGACCGCCGCCGAAGAACGCCTGCGCCGCGCGATCGAGTCGCGCCGCGATCTCCTGCTCGAAGATCTCCGGCTGCACGTGGGGCTGCCGACGGGCGGGTTCAACACCGGCGCGCTGGACGAAGCCCGCGGCCTGCTCACGGAGCGGGCCGCCCGGCTGGGAGCCACGGTTGAAGCCGTGCCGGGCGATCCGAAGCCGGCGTGGCTCCTCGGCGGCGCGGGGCACGCGATCCCGCCGACCGCCGTCTGCCGCCGCGAGCGCGGCACGCTCGGGCGGATCCTGATCGCCGGGCACCTCGACACGGTGCACGACCCGAACGGGGACTTCCGCGAGCTGTCGATCCGCCCGGACGGGAAGACCGCGACGGGCCCCGGCTGCGTCGACATGAAGGGCGGGCTCGTGATCGCCATCCACGCCCTGGAGGCCCTGGAGGAGTGCGGCATCGACGCGAGCTGGACGTTCCTGCTCAACAGCGACGAGGAGACCGGGAGCTACCACTCCGAGCGGGCCCTGCGGGCCGAGGCGGCCCGGCATGAGTTCGGGCTGGCCCTGGAGCCGGCGCTGCCCGGCGGCGAACTCGTGGTCGAACGGCTCGGCAGCGGGCAGTTCATGATCGAATGCCACGGCCGTTCGGCGCACGTCGGACGCGACTTCGCCCAGGGCGTCAGCGCCGTCACGAAGCTCGCCGAGTGCCTGATCGAGGTGGCCCGGATCCCCGACCCCGCGGCCGGGCGCATCGCCAGCGTCGGCCCGCTGCGGGGGGGAGACGCGACGAACGCCGTGCCCGACCTCGCCCGCGCCTGGGGCAACGCCCGGTTCCCCACCAAGCAGGTCGCCGACGAGATCGAGTCGAGCCTCCGGCGCCTGGAAACCCCCGCCGACGCCCTCCCGAGCGTGCGGGTCGAGACGAGCTTCAACCGCCCCGCCAAGCCGCTGACCCCCCCGGTGGAGGCGTTGGCGCTGCGGGCCCGCGCCGCGGCCGAGGCCCTCGGGCAGAGCCTGCCGTTCGCGAAGACCGGCGGCGTCTGCGACGGCAACATCCTGCAGGACGAGGGGTTGCCGACGATCGACACCCTCGGCGTCCGCGGCGGCGGGCTGCACACCCGCGGCGAGTGGATCGAACTGGCCAGCCTCGTGGAACGGTGCCAGCTCCTGGCGGTGCTGATCGGGCGGCTTGGTGTAGGCTGAGCACGGCGCCCGGCTGAAACCCGCGCCCGCCCCGCCGGAAGAACGGGCGGTTCCGAGCACCTGGAGAAGAGCATGTCGCAGCGCATCGAGCGGTGGAACGCCGGCCCGTGGGGCCGGCCGGGGATCCTGACCGTCTGCTGCCTCGGCGCTGCCGCCCTGGCGGGGGGATGTTCCGAGCGGGGCGCCGCCGCCGAGCCCACGGCCGCCGAGAACGCCGGCGGGGCGGAAGGGGCGACGGGCGCGGGCTCCGCCCATGCCGCCGACGCGACGCGCGGCGCCGCCGGTTCCGCCTCGGGAACGCACGGGGGGACGCTCGCGGACGCGTCGCTGCCCGTCGTCGAGGCCGGGCGCCGGGCCGCTGGGCAGTCGGCCGCCCAGCGCTGGGTGGCCGAACACCGCAACCCGCAGAACGCCTTCGAGGCGATCATGGCGGAGGTGGAGGCCGAGGCGCTCGAACTCATGGAGCGGCTCATGGCCGGCGAGACGCTGACCCCCGGCGAACTCCTGGACGTGATGTCGATCCAGCAGAAGCTGCGCTGGGCCGCGGACGAGGATTTCGACGGCGAGCTGAGCGCCGAGGAGCTGGCGCGGCTCACCGAGGCGTCGCGGATGCTCGAGCCGACGGAGCACCCGTACCTCGCGGAACACTTCGACACCGACGGCGACGGAGTCGTGAGCGACGCGGAGCGCCAGGCCGGGCAGGAGCGCATGCAGCAGGCCGGCATGAACGCGATCAAGCCCTTCCTCGACCGGGCCGCGCTGGTCGCGTGGGACGCCGACGGCGACGGGCACCTGACCGAGGCCGAGCGCGAGGCGGCCCTCTCCCGCGAGGAGATGATGCTCTACGACGGCAACCAGGACGGCGTCCTGGACGAGAACGAGCGCATCGGCGCGATGTTCATGACCTCCGGCGAGTTCCTGGCCGCGCTGCAGAACCCGGAGCCGGAGGTCGCGATGCCCGAGCCGCCCCAGATGAACATCGACTGGGAGCAGTACGACCGCGACGGCGAGCCCGGCCTCTCCGCGGAGGAGATCGCCGCCATGCAGGAAGACGCCCGCGACGAGATGGAGGAGTGGGCGCGGCAGTGGGAGCAGAGCCAGATGCGCCGCGACGTCTCGATCTACGACCTCGACGGCGACGGACGCCTCAGCCTCGACGAGCGCGAGAAAGGGCTCCAGGCCCGCCAGCTCGCCGCGCGCAAACGCATCTTCATGGCCCAGTACGACGGCGACAAGAACGGACGCATCGAGCCCGCCGAACTCCAGCAGTTCATGGCCTGGCACCAGGCCGGCGCCCCCCGGGCCGACGCCGACCTGGACGGCCGCGTCACCCCGGCCGATCTGCAGCTCATGCTCAACATCGTCCGGCGGCAGTAGCGGGGGATCGGGGGGAGGCTCCGCCGCGGGGGGGCAGCTAGGATCCCCCGGCCGCCGAACGTTCCCGGGCGGCCGAGGGACGGAGCCGAAATGACGCAGATTGCCGAGCAGGCGGCGGCCTCGCCGAGCGTTGCCACGACCCCGCGGGTCGCCTTCCCGGAGACGGTGGGGGGGCGGCTGCTCTCGAGCGACCGCATCGCGCGTGCGGTCGACGAGATCGTCGACGAGGTCTCCCGGGCCTCCGCCCGCATCACCGACGTCCGCGGCCCGAACCCCGAACTCCTCCCCGCCTACGAGGAGGCCCTGCGCCGCGCCGGCGAGAGCAAGGGCCGCGGGCTGCTCTACCCCTACCTCGGCTCCGGCCTCGGCAACGGCGCCCTCGTCGAACTCGGCGACGGCAGCGTGAAGTGGGACATGATCACCGGGATCGGCGTCCACTTCTTCGGGCACTCGCACCCGGAGATCGTGCGGGCGCAGGTCCGCGCCGGGCTCGAGGACACGACCAAGCACGGCAACCTCACGAGCAACAACGCGCCGTACGAGTTCGCCGAGGAGCTGGTCCGCCTCGCGCAGCGGAACTCGCGGCTCAGGCACGCCTACCTCAGCCCCTCCGGCGCCCTCGCGAACGAGAACGCGCTGAAGGTGTGCTACCAGAAGCACGCCCCCGCCGGGCGCGTCATCGCCTTCGAGAACAACTTCATGGGCCGCACCGTGACGATGGCGAACATCACGGACAACGCGGCCTACCGCCAGGGCGTCCCCCTCACCACGCCCGTGGACTACATGCCGTTCTGGACCGACGCCGCGGCCGAGCGCGCCGGCGGGAAGACGAAGTTCATCGACCGCGCCGTCGCCAAGCTCGAAGCGTACATCGAACGCTACCCCGGGCAGCACGCCTGCTTCATCTTCGAGCTGATCCAGGGCGAGGGCGGCTTCAACGTCGCCCCGCGAGAGTTCCACGAGGAACTCATGAAGGTCTGCAAGGCCCGCGGCATCGCCGTCTGGGACGACGAGATCCAGAGCTTCGGGCGCACCACCGAGATGTTCGCCTACGAGGCCTACGGCCTCGGCGAGTACGTCGACGTCTTCTGCGTCGGCAAGCTCACCCAGGTCTGCGCCACGCTCTTCACCGAGGAGTACAACCCGAAGCCCGGCCTGCTCAGCGGCACCTTCCTCGGCGCCACCGCGGACTTCGCCGCCGGCGTCAAGATCCTCGAGATGCTCCGCGACGGCGACTACTACGGCGAGAACGGGCGCATCGCCCGCCATCACGCCGAGTACCGCCGCCTCGCCAAGGCCCTCGAGGCCAGGCGCCCCGAGTGGTTCCCGAAGAACGAGCACGTCGCCGACAACGTCGGCGGCCTCGGCGGCTTCATGAAGCTCACGCCCTTCGGCGGGGACAAGACCAAGGTCATGAACCTCGCCCGGGCCTGCTTCGACGAGGGCGTCATCGTCTTCTACTGCGGGCACGGCCCGTACCACCTCCGGCTCCTGCCGCCCCTGGGCGTGATGAAGCTCGAGGACTGGCCCCGCGTCTTCGAGTGCCTGGAGCGGGCGATGGCGAAGACGGCGGGCTGATCCGCCGCGCCGGGCGTTATCGGGCGCCGCCCGCAGACTCCCGGCCCCGCCCGAGCCGATAGTTCCCGTTGCCCGGCCCCGGTCCCTCGTGGCCGGTGCATCCCCAGCGAGCGGAGCGAGCCCTTGTTCTACATCCGACCCGCCAAGATCGAGGACGGCGAGACGCTGCTGAAGCTGGCCAAGATGGTCCACTTCATCAACCTCCCCGCCGACAAGAGCATCATCGACGACAAGATCTCCCGCTCCCGCGGCTGCTTCCGCCGCGCGGCCGAGGGCGACTACTCTCGCCCCGAGGCGCCGCAGCTCCCCAGCGAGATGGCGGGCCTCAGCAGCTCGACCGCCAGCACCAACCTCTACATGTTCGTGCTCGAGGACACCGACAGCCCCGGCTGCCTCGGCACCTGCCAGCTCATCGCGAGCATGGGCGGCCCGGGGGCGCCGAACGTCTCCTTCAAGCTGGAACGCCGCGAGCTCTACAGCACCAGCCTCAAGTTCGGCTCCACGCAGGTCGTCGCCCAGATGTACCTGGACGAGTCCAGCCCGACCGAGATCGGCGGGCTCATCCTCCAGCCCTCGCTCCGCGGGCACCCCGCCCGGCTCGGCAAGTTCCTCAGCATCGTCCGCTTCCACTTCATCGCCCTGCACCGCGCCGGCTTCGCCGACGAGATCCTCGCGGAGATGATGGGCCCGACCAGCCCCGACGGGCAGAACCTCTTCTGGGACTACCTCGGACGCCGCTTCATCCCCCTGAGCTACCCCGAGGCCGACCGCTTCTGCCAGCACTCCCGCGAGTTCATGGTCGCGCTCATGCCCAAGGGCGAGGTCTACCTCTCCCTCCTCCCCCCCGAGGCCCGCTCGGTCATCGGGGAGGTCGGCGCCGAGACCGTCCCCGCCCGCCGCATGCTCGAGAAGCTCGGCTTCCGCTACCAGCAGTTCATCGATCCCTTCGACGGCGGCCCCAACCTGCGCGCCAAGACCGACGAGGTCCCCATCGTCCGCGACACGCGCATCGCCCGCGTCGGCGCCTGCGTCCCCGGCAGCCGGGCCAGGCTCGCCGGCATCACGAGTTCCATGACCGCCGACGGCGACTTCCGGGCCGTGCAGGAGCCCGTGGCCATCGACGGCGCCGGCAACGTCTGCCTCACCGCCCAGACGGCCGAGCTGCTCGGCGTCCGCCCGGGCGACCGCGTCGGCTTCACCCCGACCGACGCGAAGTCCCGCGCCGCCATGGAGAAGGCCCGCGCGCAGCTCGCCGTCCCGAAGAGCAAGCGTCACACCGGCGGCGAGGTCGGCGCGGCCCTGCACCTCCCGGACGAGCCGGCGAAGAAGACGAAGAAACGCGCGCGCAAGAAGGCCGGCGCATAAGGAGCGGCCGCAGAACGCCGCCGGCGCCGGGAGGCGCGACGGACGAGAGCGCGTCGGCCGGCGCACCCGCGTGCTCCGGCCGACGGACCACCGCGGGCGTACCCTCCGCTATGCCCGCCACGACCGCCGAGAAGCACCCCTCCCTCGCCCGCGAGCCCGCGAACCTCATCGGCGGGAAGTGGATCCCGATCCCGGGAGAAACCATCGCCTCCCGCAACCCGGCCCGCCCCGACCGGGTCGTCTGGCGCGGCGCCTCCTCCCCCCAGGCGGCGCACGAGGCCATCGCGGCCGCCCGGGACGCGCTGCCCGCGTGGTCTTCCATGAGCTTCGACCGCCGGGCCGAGGCCCTCCGCAGCTTCCAGAAGCTCGCCAAGGATCGCGCCGACGCCTTCGCCGAGATCCTCTGCGACGAGACCGGCAAGGCCCTGTGGGAGTGCAAGGCCGAGGCCGGGCTCCTCTCCGCCAAGGTCGACATCACCCTCGAGACCGGCGAGTTCTCCGGGCGCCACCGCGTCACCGACTTCTCCTTCCCCATGGGCGAGACGAAACGCGCCGCCTGCTACTTCCGCCCGCACGGCGTCATGGCCTGTCTCGGCCCGTTCAACTTCCCCGGGCACCTCCCCAACGGGCACATCGTCCCCGCCCTGGCGATGGGCAACACGGTCGTCTTCAAGCCCAGCGACAAGACCCCCGGCGTCGGCCAGTTCCTCGCCGAGCTGTACGCCGAAGCCCTCGACTCCGTCGGCGCGCCGCCCGGCGTCGTCAACCTCGTCCAGGGCGGCGTCGACGTCGCCTCCGCCGTCATCGCCAGCCCCGACATCGACGGCGTCCTCTTCACCGGCTCCTGGCCCGTCGGGCGGAAGATCCTCGAGGCGAGCCTCGACTACCCCGGCCGCATGGTCGCCCTCGAACTCGGCGGCAACAACCCGGCCGTGGTCCTGCCCGACGCGGACCTGCGCCAGGCCGCGATCGAGATCGTCCGCTGCGCCTTCATCACCACCGGGCAGCGGTGCACCTGCACGCGCCGCCTGATCGTGCACGAGGCCGTCGCGGACCGCCTGATCCCCGCCATCGTCGAGGCCGCCTCGCGGCTCGTCGTCGGCGACCCGCGCTCCGCCGAGCCCGTCTTCATGGGCCCGATCATCAACGAGGCCTCGCAGCAGGCCGTCTTCCGCTTCGAGCGCCGACTCGCCGAGGCCGGCGGCCGCGTCCTGCTCGGGAGCCGCCCGCTCGAGGGCCGCGAAGGCTGGTACGTCACGCCCTCGATCGTCGAGGTCGACCGCTTCGTGAACCGGCCCGGCGACGATCCCGAAGGCTTCCACCCCGGCTGCGACGAGGAGATCTTCGGCCCCCTCCTCCGCATCGCCCGCGTCTCGGACCTCGACGGGGCGATCGACCAGGCGAACCGGACCCGCTACGGGCTCGCCGCCAGCATCTTCACCAGGGACGAGCAGGCGCAGCGCCGCTTCCTCGCCGAGTGCCGCGCCGGCTGCGTGAACGTCAACACCGGCACCGCCGGCGCCTCCAGCAAGCTCCCCTTCGGCGGGCTCGGCAACTCCGGCAACCACCGCCCCGCCGGCGCCTTCAGCCTCGATTACTGCGCCTTCCCCACCGCGAACATGACCGAACTCGGCGCCGACGCCCAGATCGCCCAGGGCATGACCTTCGACGACGCCTGGCTCGCCTGAGGCCGGCGGGTCGGCCTCACGCCCCGGCGTCCGCCGGGCCCAGCAACGCTCCGCACTCCGGGCACACCCCGCCCCGCACGCCGGCGCCGAGCACCGACAGCCCGAGCATGTGCCCATGCCGTGAGCTGACCATCCGCCCCGCCAGCAGCCAGGCTTTGCGGAACGAGTACGGGGGAATCGGCGGGATGTCCGCGGGCCCGCTCGGCGCAACCGGGGGCGGCGTGGGAGGGCCGTTCGCCTCGTCCATCGCCCGAGTGTAGCCGAGGTAGAGGGGTGGGCGATGAGAAGGGAAGACGCAGAAAGGACCGGAGCTACCGCGCCGCGCGCCTCAGGGCGAGCAGCAGTTCCACCTGCCCCGCCGGCTGCCCGAGTTCCCGGGCGATCTCGATCGGTGTCCGCCCGGCGTCGGCCATCTGGTAGATCCGGTCCCGCTGAGACAAGCCCGTCGGAGTCGAAGCCGGAGCCGGAGCCGCCGCCGCGACCACGGGAGCCGCGGCCGGCGCGGGCGTCCGCGCCGCGGCGGGAACCGGCGGGCTCCCTCCCGCCTCGATCGCCGCGATCTTCCGGTCCGCCTCCTCGATCAGCAGTTCCAGCCGCGCCGCCTTGGCGTCCAGCACCGCCGCGAGGTGCCGCGCAAGCTCCTCGGCGTCGGCCATGACGCGGTCCAAGGGTTCCCGCCCCGCCACCGCCCGGTGCCGGATCTCGTCCAGACGTTCGCTCGGCTCCGCCGTCGGGGCCGCGCGGTCCCGGTGCCGGCGCTGCAGCCGCCGCATCAGCGTCACCGTCAACGCCAGCACCCCCACGACGATCAGCGCCTGCGGCAGCAGCGAGTCCCACCCCTCGCCGCTCGCCGGGGCCCCCAGCGGCTCGCCCGGCTCGCCGGTCGCCGCCCCGTCGAGACGCGGCAGGATCTCCTGGATGTCGTCGGGAACCTGGCTCATGCGGAATCGGCGGGATCGGCCTCGCGGCAGGGAAACGGACGCCCGTCCCTACCATCGGCCGATGCCCGCCCCGCCGCCCACAGACGCCCGCGCGGAACTCCGGCGTCTGCTCGCCGCCGAGCCCGCCGCCCGGCGGATCCTCGCCGACGCCCGGCGTCTCACCGGCGGCTCCCGCACTCGGGACCCCGAGCGTCCCACCCTCCTGGCCTGCTCCGGAGGGGCCGACAGCTCCGCGCTCGTCCTCGCGATCGCGGCCTCGCCAATCCCGGCCGTCGTCGCGCACGTGCTCCACGACCTCCGCCCTCCCGAGCAGGCCGAGGCGGACCGCGACGCCGCCCGCCGGCTCGCCGAACGGTGCGGGCTCCCGTTCGCCGAGGCGCGCGTGCAGGTCCGCGATCTGCCGGGCAACGCCGAGGCCAACGCCCGCCGGGCCCGGTACGGCGCCCTCGCCCGCCTCGCCTCCGAGCACGCCTGCCGGTTCGTCGCCACGGGGCACCAGGCCGACGACCAGGCCGAGACCCTCCTGATGCGTCTGCTCCGCGGCGCCGGCCCGGAAGGGCTCTCCGGCGTGCGTCCCCGCCGCTCCCTCGCCCCCGGCCTCGCGCTGGTCCGCCCGATGCTGCGGATCACCCGACCCGAGGCGGAGGCGATCTGTCGTGCCGCCGGCTGGGCGTGGCGGGAGGACCTGACCAACCGCGACACCGCCCGCCTCCGCGCCGCCGTGCGCCACACCATCCTCCCGGCGCTGCGCACGCTCCGGCCGGACGCCGCCGTCCGCCTCGCCGCGGCCGCGGAGATCCAGGCGACGGTCGACGCGGCGATCCGCGCCCGCGCCCGCGCCCTGCTCCTCGGCCCGGAGGCCGGCGAGGTCCGCCTGCCGCTCGTCGCCCTGCGGGCGGCTCCCGAAGCGGTCCGGGTGGCGGCGCTGCGGGAGGCGCTGCGCCGGCTCGGCGTGCTGGGCGACCGCCACACCCGCCGGGCCCTCGATCCCGTGATCAGGGCGATCGCCGACGGATCCACGCAACCCCGACGCTTCGAACTCGCTCGCGTCGAGATCGGCATCCACGCGGGCGCGGTCCGCGTCCGTTCGATCGGCGCGCCGCCCGCGGGAGCAACGCCCGGGACGGAGGAGGAACGGATGGCCGAACAGGGCACAGCGAACGGAGCCGGCGGGCGCCGCCGGATTGGTCTGGTCGGTCACTGCGGCGCGGACACGTACGCGCTGACCGCCGCGATCCAGGGCTTCATCCCCGAGGCCGAGTGCGTCCGCATCAACGACGCGGCCGACCTGGAGCGGCGTCTGCCCGACCTCGACGCGCTGCTGATCAACCGGATCGTCGAAGGTCGGTTTTCCACGGACCGGGGCGTCGACCTCATCCGCGAGCTGCGCACGCGCGGCGAACGGAAGCCCCTGCTCCTGATCAGCGACCGCGCCGATGCCCAGGCCGAGGCCCAGGAAGCGGGGGCGCAGCCGGGCTTCGGGAAGGCCGAGATGCGCGCCGACAAGGCCCGCGATCGGTTGCTGTCGGCTCTCGGCGCCTGATCCTCAGCGGTTGCGTTCGGCGTCCCGGGAGCGCCGAGCGGCAGAACCTGCGCCACGATCGCAGAAAATCTGCGACCGGATGCGATCTCGGGCGCGGCTCGCCGCGGCCCCCGGATCTTCGAGCAGACTCGCTGCTTCCGCGGGCGTGAGCTGGCGGCTGTCGGCGAATTCGAGGAAGAGCGCGAGCGCGCCGGCGTCGTCTCCCCGTCCGAGGCCGCGTCGCTGTAAGTCGTGCGTGCGGCGGCGGATGCGTTCCGCGATCCGGGCTCGCTCGGCGTCGTCCTGGCGGTCGAGCCAAGCGTCGATGGCGTTGCGTCCGGGCGCCGAACTCGCGATGTCGGTGAGGTTCTCTGGCTGCATCGGATGTCGCCGAAGGGTGGTTGCCGGGGACAAGGCGAGGCTTTTCCGGCGTCATTCCGGGAATTTGCCCCATGTCAGTCTGGAGAACCTGTCGCTTATGTTGCGGGAGTCCGAGAATCGACTTGGGGCGTTCTGCCCCCGGCCTCTGGGAGGAGGCCGTCCCGGGCTCTGACATTTCGTTTGGGCGCACGTCGCAGGGACGCACGAGGCCCGAGGGTCCAGCCGGGAGAGAGAACGCAGCCGAGTCCCACTGGGAGCTGTCCGCTCGCACCGGACGGTGGGACAAGGGAGGCACAGATGGCCGCGTCTCGCGACTCGCAGGCGGTGCTCGATCTGTTCGAGCTGTACTACGACCGGGTGTATTGCTTCGCGCGGCGGTCGCTCGACCAGTCCGCGGCGGAGGACATCGCGCAGGAGGTGTTCATCAAGCTGCTGGGGCTGGAGGGGATCGCGGACCGGGAGATCACGTGCAGCTACCTGGTGAAGGTGGCGGACAACCTGATCAAGCGGCGGTACCGCCGCATGCGCCGGTTCGACGCGTACCTGGACGCCCGGGCGCAGGAAGCCGGACACTCTTTCGCAGAACGCGAAACGCGGCGCCCCTCGGCGGAGTTCTCTTCGGAAGACTTCGACGCGCTCAGCCCCCGTGAGCAGGACGCGATCCGCCTGATCGTGTGCCAGGGGCTGAGCTATCAGGAGGCGGCGGACGCCCTGGGCGTCCGGGTGTCGAGCCTGAACAACTGGAAGCACCGAGGGATCCAGAGGCTCCGTGAGCGCCACGATGCAAAGTACGCTGCTCCCCAACGTCCCGGAGACGCTGCCGTCCGCGGCGGAGATCTCCTCCGCAAAGCGGCGGGCTGAGCGGGCCCTGCGCGAAGCGATCGCCCGGCGCGAGGCCGAGGAAGGACGAACCCGACGCGCCGTCGCCCCCGGACGCGACATCGGCGACGCCCACGCGGACGAGGCCCGGTTCAGCCGCTGAGCCCCGCCCGCTCGGCGGCCCGGCGGGCGTCGGCGACCAGGCGGTCGATCTCGCCCGGCACGGGCGGGTCGTACAGCCCCAGCACCCGGCGGTCCGGGCCGACGAGGATCAGCTTCGTCGGGTGCGCGATGTTCGAGATCGTCGAGCCGTCCGGCATCGGGAGCTGCGTGCCGGGGTCGACCTCCAGAAGGAAGCGCAGGCCCTCGCGGGCGAGACGGCGGACGGTCGCCTCGTCGCCCGTGAGCAGACGCCAGTTCGAGCGGTCGATGCCGCGCTCCTCGGCGTAGGCCGCGAGGACCTCCGGCGTGTCGTGCCCGGGGTCGACGCTGATCGAGACGAGCTGCACGCCCGTGCCCGCGAGGCGTTCCTGCGCCTCGATCCCGGCCCGCGTCATGCCCGGGCAGGCGAGGGGGCAGCGCGTGAAGATGAACGACAGGATCGTGACCTGACCCTCGAAGAGCGACTCGTCGGCCGGCTCTCCCCGGTCGTCGGTGAGTTCGAAGTCGAGCACGCGCAGCTCCGCGAGCGCGGCGGCGAGCGGGCCGACCGCCGGCGCCTCGCGGGAGCGGGCGAAGAGCAGCAGCCCGAGCGCGGCGAGCGAGAGCAGCAGCCCCGTGGCGGCGAAGGCGATCAGAGCAGGGAGCTTGCGCATGCGGTGTTCCCTCCTTGGGCCGTGCCCGGACGCCCCGGCGTTCACCGGGCGCCCCGGGTCCGGAAGACGACGGCCGGGGCGGCGACCCCGGCGCCGGCCGCGGCGAGCGTGACGCCCCACGCCAGCGCCGGGCCCCCGGTGCGGAGCCCGCCCCCGAGCCCCAGGGCGTCGAGCAGCGCGGTGTTGATCCAGGCGAGCGGGTTCAGGTGCATCAGGGCGTGCAGCCACCCGGCGGCGCCCTCGGGCGGGAAGATCGACCCGCTGAGCAGCCACATCGGCATGAGCACCAGGTTCATCACGCCGTGGAAGCCCTGCGTGCTGTCGACCCACCAGGCCGCGGCCAGGCTGAGCCCGCTCAGGAAGAGCGAGGCGAGCAGCAGCACGAGCGTCCCGAGCAGGATGTGCGTCCCGTGCACGCCCTGCGCCACGAGCGGCAGGGCGAGGAGCAGGAGCAGCCCCTGCGCGGCGGCGATGAGGCTGCCGGAGAGGGTCTTCGCGAGCCCCAGCGACCACCGGGGCATCGGGCTCGCCAGGACGCCCTGGAGGAAGCCCTCGTGCCGGTCGGTGATGAGCGTGATCGACGCGAAGATCGAGCTGAAGAGCACAACGAGCAGAGCCGTGCCCGAGGCGAGGCGGGCGGCGTAGAGCCCGTCCCCCGCGTCCGCGCCGGCGGGGTCGATGCTCCCGGCGAAGCCGCTGGCGAGCAGCAGCCAGATGACCCCCGGCGTCGCGACCGTCGCGACCAGACGGCTCGGCTGCCGCGGGATCCGGATCAGGTCCCGGGTGATCAGGGCGAGGACGCCGCGGGCGGTTCTCATGCGGCGGCCCCCCGTGCGTTCGGCCTGCGGCGGCCCGCGTCCCGGCTCGGCGCGGCCTCGTCCTGATCGAGCGATCGCCCGGCGTGGGCCAGGTAGACATCGCCGAGCGTGGGGGGGCCGAGGCGCACGTCGGCGTCGAGCCCGACCAGGCGCCCGACGAGCCCGGCGGCGGCCGCGGCGTCCGGGACGAACGCGAGCAGGCCCCCGCGGATCTCGCGGACAAGGACGCCGTCGAGGAACGTCCGGGCCCGGGCGATGGTCGCCGCGTCGCCGCGGAGTTCGATCCGGCGCCCGCCGAGGGCCCGGCGGAGCGCGTCGGGCGCGCCGTCGGCGACGATCGCGCCGCTGCTCAGCAGGACGACGCGGTCGGCGCGCTCGGCCTCGTCCAGCAGGTGCGTCGCGAGGACCACCGTCGTGCCGCGCCGCTGCCGGCGGGCGAGGATCGCCTCGAGCAGGGCGTGGCGGGCCTCGGGGTCGAGCCCGGTGGAGGGCTCGTCGAGCAGGATCGCCTCGGGATCGTGCAGCAGCGCCCGCGCCAGGTCCGCCCGCCGCTGGAGCCCGCCGGAGAGCCGGGCGACGCGCGTGTCGAGGCGGTCGGCGATCGAGAACTCCTCGGCCGCCGAGCGGACGCGGTGCTCCGCCTCGTCGCGCGGAACCCCCTGGATCGCCGCGGCGGCGCGGAGATTCTCGCGGACGGTGAGCAGCGGATCGAGCGCGGGGGACTGGAAGACCACGCCCAGGCGTCGGGCGCCCTCGCGCGGCAGCGTTGTGCCGAACCGGGCGAGCGTGCCCGCCGTCGGCGCGAGCGTGCCCGCGAGGATGCGGAGCAGCGTCGACTTGCCCGAGCCGTTCGGCCCGAGCAGGGCGACGACCGAGCCGCGTTCGATCGTGAGGTCGGTGGGCGCCAGCGCCTCTCGGACGGCCGCCCGGCCCTCGCGGTAGGTGCGTCCCAGCCCCGAGCAGACGAACGCCGGGGGCGATCGGTCGGCCGCGGGCTGGGGGTGCTCGGGCGTCATGCGCCGAGGAACGCGCGGGCCCCGCCCTCCGCCACGAGCGCGATGAGCAGGACGGGCAGGTGCATGATCGAGCCGAAGAACAGGGCCTTCGCCGAGCCGCGGTCCCGCCGGATCGCGAAGCGGATCCCCAGCGCCAGGAAGCCCAGCCCGGCGGCGCTCGCGATCAGGACGTAGGGAGCGCTCAGGAACCCGCCGCCGACCGCCGCCGGCGCGAGGCTCAGCGGCAGGAGCAGGGCGCTCGTGAGGAGGATCACGCCGGCGGTCTTCCGCCCGCTCGGGTCCACGACCGGGAGCATGCGGTATCCCCCGGCCGCGTAGTCGTCGCGGTACATCCAGGCGATGGCGAGGAAGTGGGGGATCTGCCAGACCGTCATGATCCCGAAGAGGGCGAGCCCCATCGGCGTCAGGAACGCGTCGATCCCGTGCAGCCCCGAGGCGGCCGCGGCCCCGATGATCGGCGGGAGGGCTCCCGGCACCGTGCCCACGAGGGTGTTCCAGGTGGTGCGGGTCTTCAGGGGCGTGTAGGCGAGGACGTACACCGCGACGCAGGTCAGCCCGACGAGCGCGGCCGCGGGCCCGGCCATCGTCAGCAGGACGAGCACCCCGACCACCGAGAACCCGAGCCCGGCCGCGAGCACGGTGGAGGGCCGCAGCGTCCCCTTCGGCAGGGGGCGCCCGTGCGTCCGCTGCATGAGCCCGTCGCGGTCGCGCTCGAGCCACATGTTCAGGGCGTTGGCGCCGCTGGAGGAGATCGCCGTGCCCGCGATGACGCCGATCGAGCGGATGAGCAGGTCGGCGAACGTCCATCCCTCGCGCCCGATCGCGACCATCGCGAAGCCGACGACCGCGGTGATCGTCACCAGACGCGTGATCCCCGGTTTGGTCGTCTCGGCGAGGGCCGCGAGGCGTTCCCGGGTTCCGATAGCGGCGCGGCCTGCGCCCGAGCCCGGGTACGCCGGGTTCAGGATGACGTTCGTCGTCTGACTCACCCAGGGGCTCCGAGCCGCGCACGCATTCGGGCGGCGTGAAGGACCAGGCGGACGGACTTCCGGCCCGCCCGAAGGGGTTCCTGTATGACAGGAACGAACTATAGACGATCCAGTGCGTTCCGGCGGGCGGAATCAGGGCAGCAGAGGCCGCCTCGGGGCGGCCGGCGGCGGCACGGCGACGTCGATCCACACGGGGTAGTGGTCGCTCGGGAACTCCGCCGAGCCGGCCGGCGGGTGACGCCACACCCCGCCGCGGAGGACTTCGAGCCCGACGGACGGAAGCACGTAATCGACGCGGAGCCCGAAGCGGGCGGTGTCGTCGGGGTCGAGGCCGTCGACGGGCAGGTCGCTGGCCGGCGTGAACGAGGCGTTGATCCACCGCGAGCGGAAGAGGAACCGTCCGACGGGGTTCTCGAAGCTGTCGCCCTCGTCCGGGTCGGCGTTCAGGTCGCCGAGGATGATGAAGCGGGAGCCGGGGCGGAGCCCTCCCGGGCGGCCGGCGTCGTCGGTCGGGTACGCGGCCCCGTCGACGTAATCGGCCCAGAAGCGGATCTCGTCGTGGTTGCGGCGCTTGTTGCGGGCTTCGGGCCCGTCGAACGCCGGCGGGGTGGGGTGGCTGGCGAGGAGGTGGAGGACGGCGCCGTTCGGCAGGCGGACCGGCAGGTCCCAGTGGTTCTTGCTGGAGAGGCGGAAGAGTTCGCCGGCCTCGCCCGCGTACCAGGGCTCGGGCGCGGAGGGCTCGGCCTCCTCGGGCTGCGCGGGGAACGCGTCGGACTCTTCATCGCCCCCGTCGGCGGCGGGATCGGCGAGCGAGACGGCCGGATCGGGCCGCGTCTCCGGCGACCGTTGCCCGGCGGCCGGCGGTCCGTCCTCCGCCGACGGCTCGATCACGGGCATGACGGCGTTGGGCAGGCCGGCCCACGGGAAGAGCCGGAAGGTCCGGGACTCGTGCTCGAGCACCTCGAGGCGTTCGTCGACGAGGATCGCCATGCCGTACTGGCCCGGGAAGGTGCCGAAGCCCCAGGCGTCGTTGCCGTAGGCCCGGGCCTCGGCGGTCTGCCGACCGGGGGAGCCGTCCGGGCGCGAGGGGGCCGGGGGCGGGAAGGCGGTGACGGTTTGTCCGTCGCGGTCGAGGTCGAAGCCGCTGGGCATGCCGGTGTTGGTGGGGACCATGAACGCGCGGTAGCGGATCGGTTCGAGCCCCTCGGCCTGCGGGTGGGCGAGGAAGTTCTCGACGAAGCGCCGGGCGTTCTGGCCCTCCGGCTCGCCCTCGGCGTGCCCGGGCGCGCCGGGGCGGTCGTAGGCGATCTCGTTCAGGAGAATGACGTTCGGGCGGATGCGCTGGATGACCTCCGCGAGGCGGCGGAGCCGCGGCTGGCGGGGATCGCGGGTGTCCTCGGTGCGGACGTCGCCGAGGTTGAACGTCGCGACGCGGAGGGCGACGGGGGCGGGGCTCGCCGGGCCGGGCGGCGCCGCGGCGGGAGCGGCGCGTGCGGCCTCCGCCTGCGCGAGCACCGGGCCGCCCACGAGCAGCGCCGCCAGGACGATCGCGGCGGACAGGCCCGGAACGGAGCGGCCCCGGCGCCGCACCCGTGGCGCGGCGCCGCGCGGAGCGGGTGTCGCGGACGGGAGGCCTGCGGGTCGGAGATCGGCGGCGGTGGGCATCGTCGTGGTCGGGTCGCGCTCTGGAGTGGATCGGGGACGGGGCGGCGCAGAGACTTGAAGCGTACGTGGGCCGCCCGGAGATCGTGCGGCCGAGGTCCCGGTAGCTCAGCTGGATAGAGCAGCGGACTTCTAATCCGCAGGTCG